>JAYVDG010000354.1:0-5181 GCA_043749525.1 Phenylobacterium sp. | reverse complement strand
GCAGGGTGACGCGCGCCAGGATCCGCTTCTTGGGGTCCATGGTGGTTTCCTTGAGCTGGGCCGGCATCATTTCGCCCAAGCCCTTGAAGCGGCCGATCTCCGGCTTCTTGCCCTTGAACTCGGTGGCCAGCAGTTCCTCGCGGTGGGCGTCGTCGCGGGCATAGATGGTCTTGCCACCGGGGCTCATGCGGTAGAGCGGGGGCAGGGCGAGGTACAGACGCCCGGACCGGATCATGTCGGGCATGGTCCGGTAGAAGAAGGTGATCAGCAGGCTGGCGATGTGGGCGCCGTCGACGTCGGCGTCCGTCATGATCACCACGCGCTCGTAGCGCAGGTCCTCTTCCTTGAACCGCGAGCCGGCCTGGACGCCCAGAGCCAGCATAAGGTCCGAGAGTTCCTTGTTGGCGCCCATCTTGTCGAGGGTGGCCGAGGCCACGTTCAAGATCTTGCCGCGCAGGGGCAGGATGGCCTGGGTGCGACGGTCGCGGGCCTGCTTGGCCGAGCCGCCGGCGCTATCGCCTTCAACCAGGAAGATCTCGGCGCCGTCGATGGCGTTGGCGGAGCAGTCGGCCAGCTTGCCGGGCAGGCGCAGCTTACGGGTCGCAGAGGCGCGGGCCACGTCCTTGTCGCGGCGGCGCTTGAGGCGTTCCTCCGCCCGCTCGACCACGAATTCCAGGAGGGCGCTGGCGGCCTTGGGCTGTGCGGTCAGCCAGTGGTCGAAGGGGTCGCGCAGGGCGTTTTCCACCAGGCGCTGGGCGTCGCTGGAGGACAGCCGCTCCTTGGTCTGGCCCTGGAATTCGGGATTGGAGACAAACACACTGACCAGGCAACCCGCCTGTGAGACCACGTCATCGGCGGTGATGATGCCGCCGCGCTTCTCGCCGGTCAGGTCGGCATAGGCCTTCAGGCCTCGGGTCAGCGCCGCGCGCAGTCCGGCCTCGTGGGTGCCGCCCTCGGGCGTCGGCACGGTGTTGCAGTAGGACTGCATGAAGCTGTCGGCCTCACCGAAGCCGGCCGGCGTCCAGGTGACGGCCCATTCCACCTTGCCGGCCTCGCCCTTGCGCTCGTAGCGGCCCGCGAAGGGTTCGGGGGTGACGGTCTCGATGCCCTTGACCCGCTCGGCCAGGAAATCGGCCAGGCCGTTGGGGAAGCGGAAGGTGGCCTCGGCGGGCGTCTGGTCCTGGATACGCGACGGATCGCATTTCCAGCGGATCTCGACCCCGCCGTACAGATAGGCCTTGGTCCGCGCCATGCGGTAGAGCCGTGCCGGCTTGAAGGCCACGCCCTCGCCGAAGATCACCGGGTCCGGCGCGAAGCTGATGTTGGTTCCGTGCTTCTTGGTGGCGCCCAGCCGCTCGATGCCGCCGATCGCCTTGCCGCGGGTGAAGGCCTGTCGCCATTCGAACCCGTCCTTGAAGGCGGTGACCTCGACCCGTTCGGAGAGCGCGTTGACCACCGAGATGCCGACCCCGTGCAGGCCGCCCGACGTCTCGTAGGCCTTGCCCGAGAATTTCCCGCCCGAGTGCAGGACGGTCATGATGACTTCCAGGGCCGACTTGCCCGGGTGCTTGGGGTGCGGGTCGACCGGGATGCCGCGGCCGTCGTCCTTGACCGTCAGCATGCCGTCGGCGTCGAGGATCACCTCGATGACCTTGGCGTGGCCGGCGACGGCCTCGTCCATGGCGTTGTCCAGCACCTCGGCGAACAGGTGGTGCAGGGCGCGCTCGTCGGTGCCGCCGATATACATGCCGGGGCGCTTGCGGACCGGCTCCAGCCCTTCGAGGACCTCAATGTCCTTGGCCGAATAGCCGCCGGTGATCGCCGGATCGGGACGTGGCTCATGGCTCTCGGCCAGCGGCGCGGCCGGGGCGGGATTGAGCGCGTCGTCGAAAAGGGAAGCCTGGGGAACGGGCTTGTCGGACATGGTTCGGAAACTGGATCGATTCGATGGGGCCTCGGTATGAATCGCCCCACCGGCTAAAGCAATGCACGCGCCGCGTTGACGCACCAAGGTTGGGGACAAGCTTATGACAAGCCAACAGGCGCCTTTGCGCATCGGCATCCTGGGGGCGGCCAAGATCGCTCCCACCGCCATGGTCCTGCCCGCCAAGGCGACGGGTGTCGCCACGATCGTCGCCGTGGCCGCCCGTGATCCGGCCCGGGCCCGGGCCTTCGCCGAGTTGCACGGTATCCCGGAGGTCTCGGAGACCTATGAGGACCTGATCGCCCGGCCCGATATTGACGCGGTCTACAATGCGCTGACGCCCTCGCGGCACGCCGACCTCTCCATCGCCGCGCTACAGGCCGGCAAGCACGTGCTGTGCGAGAAGCCCTTCGCCATGAACGCCGACGAGGCCTGGACCATGGTCGCGGCGGCCGACGCCAGCGGCAAGGTGCTGATGGAGGCCTTCCACTACCGCTACCACCCGCTGTTCGCACGGGTGCTGGAGATCATCGGATCGGGGGAACTGGGAGAGATCCGCGAACTGTCGGCGGTGTTCCAGACCAAGCTGGTCGATGATGGAACCGATATCCGCTACGAGCGCGCGCTGGGCGGCGGCTCGCTGATGGATATCGGGACCTACCCCCTGCACTGGGTGCGCACGGCGGCCTGGGCCGAGCCCACCGTGGTGAGGGCGTCCGGGGTGTTCGGGCGCGGCGGGGTCGACCACTCCACCGAGGCCGAACTGCTGTTCCCCAATGGCGCCGTGGCCAAGATCAGCGGCTCCATGGTGGAGGAGACGCCGATGGCGCTGCTTGAGGTCACTGGAACCCTGGGATCGTTGAAGGCGATCAACCCGCTGGCCCCGCAGATGGGCCATCTGCTGGAGGTGAGGATCGCCGGTGCCGAGCCTCGCCGCGAGACCTTCAGCCGCGATCCCACCTACGACTTCCAGCTCCAGGCCTTCGTCGAGGCCGTGCGTGGCGGCGCTGCGCCGTTGACCTCCGGCAAGGACTCCATCGCTCAGATGGTGCTGCTGGACGCGGTCAGCGCGGCGAGTCGGGCCTAGGCTCGGCTCGCACCAGGGCCGCTGTCCGGCTCAGCCAGTCGGCGGGGTCGGCAGCATGATAGGGATGTTCAGCGGGTTCGATGTTGTCGAGGAAGCCGCGGTAGATCACCGCCTGTCTAGCCGCCGCGATGGGGGCTAGCAGGGTGAGCGCCCGGGCCGGGTCGGAGCCGGGAACCGCCTCACGCCATTGGGCCAGCCAGACGGCGCGCACGGCGTCCAGGGCTTCGGCCGGCACGCGGTCGAGGAAGGCGGAGGAGTCCAGCAGGGGGTGACCCACCCCGCTGTCGCCCCAATCCATCAGGGCCAGGCGCTCGCCGTCGCCCCGCAGGTTGCCGGGATGGAAGTCGCCGTGCACCAAGGTGTCCGGAAGGCCGCACGCCGCCAGCTCGGCGAACCGGCGCGGCAGGTCGGCGATGAAGGCGGTGAGCGCCCCACGGTTCTTGGTGGAAAGCTCCGGCGCGGTGCGTTCGAACACTTGCGTGATCGCGGCCGTCAGGGCCGGGCCGCGCCAGTCGGGAAGGCCCAGTGCGAAGAGGTCCGCCTCGCGGCCGATCCACTTGACCTGGATGCCCACCAGCAGGTCCACCATGGGGAACAGCTGATCGATCTCGGCTTCGTGCAGGTCCTGGCCGGGCAGTTCGGCCATCAGGATGCGGCCGTCGCCGTGGCCCAGCAGCTTCGGGACAGCTTCGCCGGCCAGGGCCTCGATCAGCGGCGCCTCGTGGGCGAAGAAGGGCGGGGTGGCCTTCAGCCAGACCGTTTGGCCCTGCACGGGGATGGCCCACAGGCTGGACAGGTTCCAGGTGCGCACTTGGCGCGGCGGGCCGGCGGGCGTCAGGCCTTGCTCGGCGAGGATGGCGGTGGCCCAGGCGAGATCAGCCGCCGGGCCGCCCAGCTTGGCGTAGCTGTTGCGCAGGGGCTGTTCATCCAGCTCGCCGTCCCAAGGCTCGGCGCTGTCGACCGGCCCAGCGACCTGCGCCAGATAGGTGACCTTCACAGACTTCGGATTGGCCGCGATCTCCAGCGCCCGCAGGACAGTGATCTCGATCCCATTCGCGGCGCGTACGGCCTCGATCACCGGGGCGATGTCCTGCCACCAGGGGGTGGCGATGGGCAGGGCTGGGAGGGCGCCGACCAGAGCGCCGTCCGGGGTGACGAGGACGAGGCGCGCGAAGCGGGGCGACAGGGTCACGCTTCCGGGGTGTCGCGGAAGTAGGGCTCGACAGGGCCCTGCAGTTTCACGGTCATGGCGTTGCCCTTGCGGTCGACGGTGGCGCCGACCGACAGCCGGACCCAGCCCTCGCTGACGCAATACTCATCGACATTGGTCTTCTCGACGCCCTTGAAGCGCACGCCCACGCCGCGCTCCAGGCAGGCGGCGTCGTAATAGGGGCTGTTGGGGCTGATCGCGAGGCGGTCGGGGGGCGTGTCGGACATGTCTGGGCCTTGAAGAACGATTGGGCCTGAGCCCTTGGGCGGGGTGATAGCCGCAACCCGCGCAAAGCAAAAGGGCCGGAGATCGGTCTCCGGCCCTTCGTACAAGTCTAGCGCGGAGCGCTGACTAGCACTTGTAGTACATCTCGAACTCGACCGGGTGCGGATGGAGGGCGAGGCGCATGACCTCTTCCATCTTCAGTTCGATATAGGCGTCGATGAACTCATCGTTCATCACGCCGCCGGCCTTCAGGAAGCCGCGGTCCTTGTCGAGGTTTTCGAGGGCTTCCTTCAGGGAGCCGCAGACTTCCGGGACCTTCTTCTGCTCGCGCGGCGGCAGGTCGTAGAGGTTCTTGTCCTGCGGCGCGCCCGGATCGATCTGGTTCACGATGCCGTCGATGCCGGCCATCAGCAGGGCGGTGAAGGTCAGGTAGGGGTTGCCCATGGGGTCGGGGAAGCGGGCTTCCAGACGCTTGCCCTTGGGGCTGTCCACGTGCGGGATGCGGATCGAGGCCGAGCGGTTACGGGCCGAATAGGCCAGTTTCACTGGGGCTTCGTAGCCGGGCACCAAACGCTTGTAGCTGTTGGTGGTGGAGTTGGAGAAGGCGTTGATGGCCTTGGCGTGCTTGATGATGCCGCCGATGTACCAGAGGCACATCTGCGACAGGCCGGCGTACTTGTCGCCGGCGAACAGCGGCTTGCCGTCGCCCCAGATCGACTGGTGCACGTGCATGCC
>JAYVDG010000353.1:0-5205 GCA_043749525.1 Phenylobacterium sp. | reverse complement strand
ATGGCCAAGGGCGAGATCATCGGCTGCTTTGGCCTGACCGAGGCCGACGGCGGGTCGGACCCCGCCTCCATGCGCACCGTGGCCCGCAAGGCGCCCGGCGGCTACACCCTCTCGGGATCGAAGATGTGGATCAGCAACTCGCCGATCTGCGACGTCGCCCTGGTCTGGGCCAAGCTGGACGGGGTGATCCGCGGCTTCCTGGTGGACCGCGGCTCGGAAGGCTTCACCACGCCGAAGATCCTCAACAAGCTGTCCCTGCGCGCCTCCATCACCGGCGAGATCGCGCTGGCCGACGTCTTCGTGCCGGAAGACCAGATGCTGCCAGGCGTCTCTGGCCTGCGCGGGCCGTTCTCCTGCCTCAACAAGGCGCGCTACGGCATCAGCTGGGGAGCCATGGGCGCGGCGGAGTTCTGCCTGCACGCCAGCCGCGACTACACCAAGAGCCGCCAGGTGTTCGGCAAGCCGCTCGCCGCTCGTCAGCTGATCCAGAAGAAGCTGGCCGACATGCAGACCGAGATCGCGCTGGGCTTCGAGGGCGCACTCGCCCTGGGCCGCTTGCTCGACCAGGGCGCCTGGGTGCCCGAGGCCATTAGCCTGATGAAGCGCAACAACTGCGGCAAGGCCCTGGCCATCGCCCGCGAGGCCCGCGACATCCACGGCGGCAACGGGATTTCCGGCGAGTACCACGTGATGCGGCACGCCGCGAACCTGGAGACCGTCAACACCTATGAAGGCGCCCACGACGTCCACGCCCTGATTCTGGGCCGGGCCATCACCGGCGAGAACGCCTTCTAGAACAAAGAAAAGCCCAGGCCGGAGATATCCGACCTGGGCCAAGTTCGCGTTCCTTTGGGAGGAAACTCCTAGGACTCCAGCTCCTTGACCTCGCCGGACCCGGAGACGTTCTTTTCGAGCTTCAGGGGCCGGGTCTTCAGTTCGACCTCGCCCGATCCCGAGACATCCAGCCTGGCGCTGGTGCGCGGCGCGATGGCGGCCCGGGCCGCGCCCGACAGGGTGACCTCGGCGCTATCCGCGTCGAGACCGGCCAGATCGACCTCGCCGGCCCCGGTCATGTCCAGCTTCAGGGTCGTGGTCTTGCCGTGGCCAGTGACCTTGGACATGCCCGTGGTGCTGATCTCCAGGCTGTCCTGGTCGTAGCCGTCCAGGGTCAGGCGATCGATGCCGGTCAGCTCGAAGCGGGTGACCTTGGGCGCGGTCATGACGATCTTCAGCCGTTCGCCCTCATTGTTCACCCCGTCCTGCAGGCGGCCACCCGTCAGGGTGAGCGTGTCGAGGGAGCGCTTCGGACCTGTCACGGTCAGCTTGCCGGGGCCTTCGGACCCTTGCGTGAAGGTGACGTCGGCGGGCACGTCGAGCACCAGGGCCGTGGCGCCGTCCCAGGCGATCTCCTTGGTGGCCGAGGCCCATTCGGGATCGTCCTTGTGGCGGTTGCGCCAGTCGCTGTGGCGCTTGCCATTGTCGTCCCAGCCGACGTTCCAGTTGTGCCAGTGGTCCCAGCCTTGGGCGGCGACGTCGCGGCCGCCGAGGGCCACGGCGCCGCCCAGGGTGACGACGCAGGTAAGGAAGCCGACGACGGCGATGATGACGAGAAGGCGGATCATGTCAGGGGCCTTCAAACTTGAGGTTCAATGGCCGGCTTCAGCAGCCGGTAGTGGAGACGCCCGTACCAGACGAGCAGGTTCACGAAGCCGACGGTGACCAGGCAGAGGACCGCCCCCACCGAGACCGAGCCGGCCATCAGGCCGATGCCCGCCAGCATGGCCGCGGCCACGCCGCCGGGTGGATCGAGGAACGGACCAGCGGCGAAGACGAAGCCGCCCGAGCCGAACACCGCGATCACTGCCACGAACAGGCCCAGCAGGGTCCCGGCGATGGAGAGCACGATGGGCAGCAGGATCAGCAGGTCGATGGCGCCGAGGCCGAGGACCGCGAAGACCGCCGAGGCGGCCGCCGACGGATTGCGCTCGGACTCCCAGCGCTTCAGCCCGGCCTCGGCGCGCAGTTCGCGGGCCAAGCGGCCGGGATCGCCGAGAGCTGCGGCCACCTCGGCGTCGGTGCGGCCAGCAGCCTCGCCCTCGGCGAAGTGAGCCTCATAGTCGGCGACGATGTCGGTGATGGCGTGGGCGGGCAGGCCGCTGAGGCCGGCCTTCAGCCGGGCAAGGAACGCCTGGCGGGTCATTGGGCCTCTCCCAGGATGACGTTGATGGCCTTGGAGAAGGTGCTCCAAGCCTGCTTCTGCCCGGCGAAGCTGGTCTTCCCAGCCTCGGTCAGGCGGTAATATTTGCGCGGCGGGCCCGCGGAGGACTCCACCAGATAGGTGTCCACCAGGCCATCGGCCTGCATCCGCCGCATCAGCGGATAGATGGTGCCTTCCCCCATATCGATCCCTTCGGCCAACCGGCTGGCGATCTCGTAGGCGTAGTTGTCGCCCCGGGAGAGGAGCGCGAGCACGCACATCTCGAGCACCCCTTTCTTTAGTTGAACTTCCACGGCTTCCACGCGGCCTGCCTCCTGAACCTGCGATCGAACATCGCAAGGTACTGCGTAATACAAGGTAGTTATCGACGCATGATAGTGAATTCTCTGTAAGGCTGGATATCGTTTGCCTCACAAACAAATATCGTCGGAGGAAACGGCCTTGAAGATCATCCCCCTCGCCCTGGCGTTGGCGCTTTGCGCCGCCTTGGCCCAGGCCCAGACGCCGCCCGCCACCACCCGTCCCGACATCCTGCGCGTGCCGGCCGACGCCCCGCCCCAGCACGCCCCGGCGCTGGGCACCTATGCGGTGACCATCGAGACCGACGCCAGCCTGCCGACCCACACCCTCTATCGGCCCACCGACCTGGCCGCCGTGAAGGGCAAGCTGCCCATCGTCGCCTGGGCCAACGGCGCCTGCGCCAATTCCAGCGAGCGGTTCACCCCCTTCCTCACCAAGATCGCCAGCCACGGCTTCCTGGTGGTGGCCATCGGGCCGAAGGACGCCCCGCCTTGGACGCCCAATGCGGCGCCCGGCCAGGGCCCGCCCATCGCCGCGCCCAAGACCACCGCCCACCAGCTGATCGACGCCATCGACTGGGCCCAGGCGCAGAACGCCAAGGCCGGACCCTATAAGGGCCGCATCGACACCCAGGCCGTGGCGGTGATGGGCCAGTCCTGCGGCGGCTTGCAGGCCATCGAGGCCTCCGGCGATCCCCGGGTGAAGACCACCGTGGTCTGGAACTCCGGCGTCATCGTCGACCAGGCCGGCCTGCCCAAGCTCTCAAACGCCACCAAGGACAGCCTCAAGGCCTATCACGCCCCCGTCGCCTATTTCATCGGCGGCCCGGTGGACGTGGCCTGGCCCAACGCCGAGGACGACTTCGCCAGGATCACCACCGTCCCGGTGTTCAAGGGCAACCTCAATGTCGGGCACGGCGGCACCTATCGGCACGTCAACGGCGGTTGGTTCGGCGAGGTGGGCGAAGCCTGGCTGGCCTGGCGCCTGAAGGGCGACAAGGAGGCGGCCAAGCTGTTCCAGGGCCCGAAATGCGGCCTCTGCGTCGCACCGGAATGGAAGATCGAGAAGAAGAACATGGACTGAGGCGCGACAGCCTGGGTGGACCATGCCCGCCGGCGCTTCAACTTTTGCGATCAACCCACGTTCTTCGAACGTTGCGTTTACGCTTCACGCCTAAGAATTCACCCCGAATACAGGGGATTTTCCATGCCGGAAGAGCGTGCGACCAACACGCCGACGGAGCACGGGCCGATGATCGAGTGGCTGTTCGCCAACAGCCAAGAGCTCATGCTGGTCATCGGCCCCGACGCGCGCTTCAAGCTGGTGAACCCGGCCTGGACGGCCGCGACCGGCTGGGCCAGCGACGAGATCGTCGGCAAGTACGCCGCCGAGTTCATCCACCCCGACGACCTGGACGACTTCGGAAAACTGGCCGAGCGCCTGTTCGAAGCCCGCACCGGCCAGAACGTCGCCCGCATGCGGATGAAGGACGGCTCCTATCGCTGGTTCGAGGGCCGCAGCCAGCTCACCGACGACGGCCACATCATCGGAACCCTGCGCGACGTCACCCGCGAACGCGAGACCGAGACCGAGTTGGAGGATGCGCGCCGCACCCGGCTGCTGCTGTCGGAATCCGCCGGTGTGGGCGCCTGGACCTTCGAACCCGAGGTCGGCCATGTCGACTGGTCCGACGAGATACGCGCCATCACAGGCTACAGCCGCGAGGAGATCGCCACCCCCGAGATCTTCCGCAGCATGCTCCATCCCGACGAAGCCGAGACGGTGCGGGCGACCTTCAAACGCGGCGTCACTGAGGGCCTCCCCCAGACCTTCGAACACCGGATGCGCAACAAGGACGGCCGCTGGTCCACCTGGCGCGCCACCTTCCACTGCGAGCCGCGTGAGGGCGGGCTGTTCGCCCTCAAGGGCCTGTCGCAGGACCTCACCGAGATGGTCGCCGCCCGCGACGCGGCCGTGGCGGCCGAGCGCCAGATCCGACAGCTGATCGAGAACGCCCCCTTCGCCGTCGCCATGTTCGACCGCGACCTGCGCTACCTGATGATCAGCAACCGCTGGCGGCACGCCTTCGGTCTAGGACATAGGGAACACTTGGGCCTGCGCCTTGACGAAGTCTTTCCCGACGTGCCGCGCAAATTCCTCGCGGCCCAGCGCCGGGTGCTGGACGGCGAGGTGGTGTCCAGCAAAGAGGACCGCTTTACCGACAGCCAAGGCCACGCCCACTGGGTCCGCTGGGAGGTTCGACCCTGGCTCGACAGCTCGGGCGAGATCGGCGGCATGCTGGCCTATGTGGACGACATCTCGGCGGTGGCCAGCGCCCGGCGCGCGGCCCAGACGAATGCCCGGCGCCTGAAGGTGGCGCTCAGCGCCGCCGACGCCGGGGTCTACGAGATCGACCACGTTAACAAGACCTTCTGGGCCAGCCCCGAATTCAAGAAGCTGATCGGCCGCTCCTCGCGCAGCTATCGCGACGCCCTGAAGCTGAATTTCCCCAAGTTCCACGAGGACGACATGGCCGGTGTCCGCCAGGCCTTCCTCGACATCAACGGCGAGACACGCAAGTCCGGCGAGGCCTTCGAGGCCCGCATCATGACCCCGTCCGGGGAGGCCCGATGGATGCGGGTCTTCCACCACCTGAAGCGCGACTCCAAGGGCCGCTGGCTCAAGGG
>JAYVDG010000352.1:0-5215 GCA_043749525.1 Phenylobacterium sp. | reverse complement strand
CCGGCCATGCTGCACGCAGCCATCGCGGCCGGCGCCGACAGCGTCTATTGCGGCCTGCGCGACGAGACCAACGCGCGCAACTTCCCCGGCCTGAACTTCTCTCCCGCCGAGCTGCAGGGCGCAGTCGTCTGGGCGCATGAGCGCGGCGCCAAGGTTCTGGTCGCGGTCAACACCTTCGCCCGCGCCGGCGACGTCGACGCCTGGCGGGTTTCCGTGGATAGCGCCGCCGCGGCGGGCGCCGACGCCGTCATCGTCGCCGACCTGGGGGTGCTGGCCTACGCCCACGCCCAGCATCCCGGCCTGAGGCTGCACCTCTCGGTCCAGGCCGCCGCCGGCACCGCTGAGGCCATCGCCTTCTACGCCCAGGCCTATGGCGTGAAGCGGGTGGTCCTGCCCCGCGTCCTGTCCGCGCCCGAGATCGCCGCCCTGGTGCGCGAGACCGATGTGGAGGTGGAGGCCTTCGTCTATGGCGGGCTCTGCGTGATGGCCGAGGGCCGCTGCGCCCTTTCCTCCTACGCCACCGGCAAGTCCCCCAATCTCTCCGGGGTCTGCTCCCCGCCGGACGCCGTCTCCCTGGAGGAGGCCGACGGCGTGCTGACCCCGCGCCTCGGGGGCTTCATGATCGACCAGGTCGCGCCGGGCGCGGCGGCAGGCTACCCGACCCTTTGCAAGGGCCGCTTCGAGGCCGACGGGACCGCGTCCCACCTGTTCGAGGACCCCACCAGCCTCAACGCCATGGCCCTGCTGGCCGAGCTGCGGACCGCCGGGGTGCGGGCAGTGAAGATCGAGGGCCGCCAGCGCGGCAAGGCCTATGTGGCGCGAGTGGCCGCGGCGTTCCGGGCCGCGCTCGACGCTCTGGACCGAGGTGAGACCACCGCCGCCTATGAGGCGCGCCTGACCGGCCTCGCCGAGGGCGGGCGGGAGACCGCCGGCGCCTACCGGAAGACCTGGCGATGAGCGGCGCGCCGATCGAGATCGCCCTGGGGCCGTTGCTGTTCAACTGGTCGGCCGAGCGCATCGCCGGCTTCTACGCCGCCATCGCCGACGAGACCGAGGTCGAGCGCGTCTATCTAGGCGAGGTTGTCTGCGGAAAGCGCGAGCCCTTCATCTCCGGGCCCCTGGCCGAGGCCGCCGATCGCCTGACCCGAGCCGGCAAGACCGTCGTCTGGTCGACCCTGGCCTTGCCGGCGACCCCGCGCGACCGACGCGGGATCGCCCAGATGGCTGCGGGCGAGAACCTGGTGGAGATCAACGACGTCTCGGCCCTGGCCCACCGCCCGCTCGGCGCGCCCTTCGTGGCCGGGCCCCTGCTCAATATCTACAACGAGGCCGCCGCGCGGGAGCTGATCGGCCGCGGCTGCGTGCGCCTGTGCCCCAATGTCGAACTCTCGCTCCCGACCATCGGTCGCCTGGCCCAGGCCTGTCCCGGACTAGAGATCGAACTCTTCGCCTATGGCCGCCTGCCGCTAGCCCTGTCGGGACGCTGCTATCACGCCCGCGTCCGCGGTCTGCACAAGGACTCCTGCCAGCTGGTCTGCGACCGCGATCCCGACGGCCTTACGGTGCGCACCCTGGAGGGTCAGGACTTCCTGGTGGTGAACGGCGTGCAGACCTTGTCCCACGGGGTGCAGGTGGCCGACCTGCCGATAGCCGAACTCCGCGCCGCCAGGATCGGGGCCCTGCGCCTGTCGCCCCACACCGGGGACATGCGCAAGGTGATCACGGCCTTCCGGGATTTCAGCCAGAAACGGCTGTCGCCCCAGGACCTGGCGGCCAAGGTGCGGGAGGCCGGGCCACCGGGCCCGCTGGTCAACGGCTATCTGCACGGCCGGGCGGGTGTCGACTGGGCACCGGCGGCATGACCGCCTGTCCCTCGCGCCAGGTCTTCGATTTGGTGGTGTTGGGCGGCGGCATCGCCGGGGCCGCCCTTGCCGCCCAACTGGCGGGCGACCTGCGGGTGGCCTTGGTGGAGCGGGAGTCGCAGCTCGGCTACCACACCACCGGGCGTTCCGCGGCGATGTACATCCCCTCCTATGGCGGTCCAGCGGTACAGCCGCTCACCGCTGCGAGCCGGGGCTTCTTCGAGAACCCTCCGTGGGGCTTCGCCGGGCGCCTGCTGAGCCCGCGTCCGGTGCTGCATGTCGCGCGCGCCGATCAGGTACAGCGCCTGGAGGACTTTGCGCACCAGAACCGGGACACCGCCGCCCTGCGGCGACTGAGCGGGGAAAGCGCCCGGATGCGGGCGCCGATCCTGCGGCCCGAGGCGGTTCACTCCGCTCTGCTGGAGACAGGAGCGGGAGACCTGGACGTGGCGCGGCTGCACGGCGGCATGGTGCGACGGGCCCGCGAGGCCGGCGTCGCCGTTCTCGCCGACGCCGGCAAGCCGGACATTGTCCGCGAGGGCACGCGATGGCGGGTGCGGACCCGCCAGGCCAGCCTCATCGCCCCAACCCTGGTCAACGCCACCGGCGCCTGGGCCGACGAGACCGCGCTCGACGCCGGCATCGGCCCCAAGGGCCTGTCGCCGTTGCTGAGAACCGCCATCCTGGTGGACGCGCCGCGGGAGCTCGGCTTCCACGACTGGCCGGTGGTGAAGGACATCGACGAGCGGTTCTATTTCCGCCCGTTCGGCGGACGCTTGCTAATCACTCCGGCCGACGAGACGCCGAGCCCGCCTTGCGACGCGGCGCCCGATGAGTTGGACATTGCTTGCGCCATGATGCGGTTCCATGACACCGCCGATCATCCGGTGACGCGAATCCACCACCGCTGGGCGGGCCTGCGTACCTTCGCGAGCGACCGCGCCCCGGTGATCGGCTGGTCGGAGACGGCGCCGGGGTTCTTCTGGCTGGCGGGGCTGGGAGGCTTCGGTATCCAGACCGCCCCGGCCGTGGCCCGACTGGCAGGGGCCTTGGTCCGGGGCCGCCCCGCGCCTCAGGACCTGTCCGACCAAGGCGTGGACGCCCGCGTCTATCACCCCGGCCGCTTCAAGGCCGCAGGCCTCCGCGATCACCCTGCCATGGCGAGGTCCGGGACCGCAGCGGACGGCTGATAGGCGCCAGGCCTTCCAGCGCGCTGAGTTCATGAAGGGATTGGCGTCGGCCCCCCGCCCCGCCTTGGCTGGTATCCTGCACGGCGAGCGCCACGGCCAGGCGGGTCATGACCTTGTCCTCGGGGGCTTGCGGCGCGGATCGCTCGCCGCCGGCGCGCCGATCAGGGCGCGAGCCTGGTGCAGGTCGCAGACGGTGGTCTCCATATCCCGCAGCAGGCCGTCATGGATGGAATAGATCCAGCCGTGCAGCGCGAGGGGCTGGCCCCGGCGCCAGGCGTCATGGACGAGGGGATTGCCGGCCAGGCTCATCACCTGCTCGACCACATTGCGCTCGCAAAGGTGGTTCACCCGGGTCTCGACATCGAGGATCGCGTCGAGCTCCTCCGCATGACGCCAGAACAGGGTGCGCACTGGCTGCAGCCAGTGGTCCACCAAGCCATGGCGCTCGCCGGTCAGCGCCGCCCGCACACCGCCGCAGCCATAGTGCCCGCAGACGACCACGTGCCGCACCTTGAGAACCTCCAGAGCGTATTGCAGCACCGACAAGAAATTGGCGTCCTGAGCCGGGGCAAGATTGGCCAGGTTGCGGTGCACGAAGAGTTCGCCGGGCGCCAGGCCCGTCAGATCATGGGCCGGGAGGTGGCTGTCGGCGCAGCCGATCCACAGGTAGTCCGGCGTCTCCTGGGCCGCCAGGCGCGTAAAAAACCTCCGGTCGTCCCGAGCCCTGGCCGCCGCCCAGGCCAGGTTGCGGCGGAACAGGGCCTGGGTCACGCGTCCGGCTCATGGAGGATGCGCCCGCGGCGCGCGGCCAGCCGCTGCCCCAGGGTCGCCAGATCCTTGGCGTCCAGCCGCAACCGGGCGATGGGCAGGATGACGGCGTTCTCCAGCCCCAGGTGCCGGCGCTCCTGGCTGGCGAACTCCGCGAGGACCTTGCGTCGGCCCGGATCGAGGCCCGGCGCGGTCTCCTTCAGCAGGCAGGCTTTGAGGATGTCGCTCACCTGACTGGCCTTGGCCACGTCGGCCCGATGCTCGGCCGAGAGCATGCCCAGCACCCGCTCGACCTCGTCCTCCGGCAGGCAGCGCCGACGGAGCAGGGGGAAGAAGTCCTCTTCCTCGTCGATGACGTGCAGGGCTAGGTCGTGGCTGAGGAAGGCCACCACCTTGCCGATCTTGTCGCCGTCGAACACCGTGGTCGCGCAGACCTCGTCGATCATCTGGCAGAGCTGCCGGTGGCGATAGTGTTCGGCGAAGAACCAGTCGAGGGGCTCGGAGAGGAGCTCAATCGGAACCTCCTCGATTTCGGTCGTTTGTTTCACCACCGCCTCCTCTCGAACCTGGGTCAGAGCTTGAATTCCAGCGTCAGCCAGATCTTCGTCCGATCGGGGAACGCGGGCCGGTCACCCTGGAAGGCCGCCGCCTTCAGCTCGGCCCCGAGCTGCGGGGTCAGGGGCATGGAGATCGAGGCGTCGAGCTCCCGACCGAGCTCCGCGCCGCCGCCGGCCTCGTCGAACTGGTGAAGGGCCGCCTGGACTTTCACTGGCTTGCCGTGCAGGCCCTTGAGCACCGAACTGCCGGTCAGACTCAGGTCACGTACCCCGTTGGCCGGGGTGGTGAGGAAGACGTCGGCCCACCCTTGATAGGCGTGCAGGGTGGCCAGCGGCGTCGAGAAACCGCGGCGGCCGTCGCCGTCCAGCTGCTCGAAGCCGAGCGCCACGGCGTTGGTCTTGGTCTTCAGCCCAGCCGAGAGGGCGATGTAGTCCAGGTCGAAGCTGGTGGGGCTGTTGCGATAGTCCATCTGCCGGGCGTACTCGGCCTCAAAGGTGGCGCTGAGGCCCGGCTTCAGCGGCTCGGAGCCGGTGAGCCGCGCGCCCCAGGTGGCGCTCGACTGGGTCGGCGCATTGGCGAAGTCCAGCAGGTAGCCATAGGCCGAGACCTGGCCGAGGACGGTCTTGGCCTCCACCTGGGCCAGGTGGGAGTCGCTGCGCCAGTTCCCCTGCGGATGGTCCTCTCCGAAGATCCGGTGGACCTTGTCGATATAGGCGTAGGTGACGTTGACCTTGGCCGACGGTCGGTAGACCAGCTTGACGGCGTCGAAGGTCTGCTCGTTCTGGCGGAAGCCGACATTGCCCACGAAGCGGGCGTTGGCCAGGATCAGGCGCTGGC
>JAYVDG010000351.1:0-5218 GCA_043749525.1 Phenylobacterium sp. | reverse complement strand
CGAGCGGACGTGTTCGGCCATGCCGATGGCCGAGAAGGGGTGGCCCACCAGGACCAGGTCGTCGCTCATGGCTTGTCCAGCAGGTCGGCGTCGGCGGCATTCTTCACCGCCTCAAGCCAGCCGTGGCCGAACCGCTGGTCGGGCTCCAGGTGCGCGCCCTCGGCCCACTCGTTCCAGGCGTTGATGAAGACCAGACGCTCGTCGCCGAAGTTCTGCCGGCGGGTCTCGGCGAACATCGTCTCCAGCCAGGCCTGGAAGGCGCCGGGCGTGGCGTAGTGGTGCGACAGGTTGTTGTCCTGCCGGCGCGCGGTGTTGTCCCAGCCCGGCATGGCCCCGCGGAAGCGGGTGTGGGGCGGGGTCGGCTCGGCCATGTAGCGGCGCACGATCTGGCGATAGTCGCTGACCTTGCCCTCGAAGCGGGCGTTGTAGAGCGGGCCGGGCGGATGGATCAGGGCGTGCGCCCCGGCCGGCGGGAACTCGACGCTGGCGTCGAAGCCCAGAGTGGTGGGGTCGGTCGCCCCGCCCGCCTTCTCGAAGCCCTCGACATAGGCCAGATAGATTTCGCCGACGCCGTTCCTGGCGCACCAGTCGCGCCAGTGAGCGGCCCACTGCCTTGCATCCGGTAAGAGCCCCGGCCGGTACAGCAGCACCAGCGGCTTGCCGTTCACCCGGATGTAGTTGGGGCGCGTGAGGTACGGCCCCATCTCGGCCATCAGAGCCTCGGCGTCGCCTTCCTCATAGGTCTGGGCCAGCAGCACGTCGTTGGACTGGCCGTCCCAGGTGCGGGTCCAGTTCTCATTGGCCCAGCAGAGGCAGAAGGGGAAGTCGCCCGCCGCCCCGGTCAGCAGGTGCTCCAGCGGCTTTTCCAGCACCCGGCGGCCGCCGGAGAACCAGTAGAAATAGTGGCAGAAGCCGCCGATCCCGTACCGGGCGGCCAGCTCCCCCTGGTGCTTCAGGGCGGCCGGGTCCGACAGGTCGTAGAAGCCCAGGTCGGCGGGCAGGTGCGGCTGGTAGTGGCCGCGATAGTTCGGCAGGGCCCGGGTGACATTGGTCCACTCGGTGAAGCCCGCGCCCCACCAGCGGTCATTCTCGGGGATGGTGTGGAACTGCGGCAGGTGGAAGGCGATGGTGCGGACAGTGTTCAGCGCTTCCAGCCGCTCGCCCCAGCGCTGCACGAAGGCTTGCTGGTTCTTGGTCGCCAGCCGGTGCTTGTAGCCGACGTCGATGGAGTTGGCGGTGACCGACAGGTGGTGGACGATCTCGGAGGTCGGCTCATAGATAATCCGCAAGCCGCGCTCGCGCAGCCGGAAGCAGAGATCGGCGTCCTCGCAATAGGCCGGCGCGAAAGCGATATCGAAGCCGCCCAGCTCGGCGAACACCTCGCGGCGCACCGCCAGGCAGGCGCCCGAGGCGTAGTCCACCTCGCGCCGCACGTTCCAGCGGGGCAGGGACGGATCGTCGAACAGGCCGATCATCTCCGAGGTCCCGTCCACGCCGATGCGGGCGCCGGCCTCCTGCAGGCGGCCGTCGGGGAACAGCATCTTGGGCGCCGTGGCCCCGACACCGGTTTCCTCATCGAAGGGTGACAGCAGGGCCGCCAGCCAGCCCGTCCGCACCTGGACGTCGTTGTTCAGGAAGATGACGAACTCGCCCTTGGCGGCTTCCGCCGCCCGGTTGCAGGTGCGGATGAAGCCGAGGTTCTCGGGGTTGGTCAGCAACGTCAGGCCAGCAACCGTGGCCAGGACGGCCGAGGTCGCGTCGGCTGAGGCGTCGTCGATGACGATGATCTCGGCGTCCTCGAGGCCCCCGGCCGCCTGCAGCGAGGCCAGGCACTCCAGGGTGAACTTCAGATTGTTGAAGGCAGGTATGACCACGGAAGCGCGGGGTTTGCCGAGCCTTTCGAAGACGAGCGTCGCGGCGGCCTTCTCCAACCCCTTCTCGGCCAACTTGATCATCTTGGGCGCCTTGGCCTTGACGGCGGCCTTGCGGTCCGCCTCCAGGTGGCGACGGTCGGCGTCCAGGTCGCGATAGGCCTGGACGTCGTAGAGGGAGGGGTCGCGGGCGCGGCCGGCGCGCAGCTGCTCGAACAGGCTAGACTCCAATCCGGCCGCCTGAGCGTGGCCGCCGTCGATCTCCGGCTTGGGCGCGCGGCTCAGCGCCCAGTGCTCAAGGGCCGAGATCGGCGCCTCGGCCGCCTGGGGGTTGGCGCTCAGGTAAGCGAGCTCGTCGAAGTCGGGCGCTGGCGACGCGCCCTCAAAGGCCCCGACGGAGAGGTAATGCAGCACCGGGTGGACGTCGGTGGAAACCTTCGGATTCTGCGCGAGGTAGAAGTCCGTGTCGAAGTGGGCGCTGGGGTTGCGCCGGTGCTCCGCGCCATAGGTCAGGAAGTCGGTGAGCGGATTGCCGTCGACCGCGACGGCGCCGCGGTAGCGGTCGACGTACCATGAGGCGTCGAACAGCGGGTGGGGCGCGCGGCCCTCGCGGGCGCCGTTCGTCACGTAGTGCAGCAGGGGCGGAATGCCATGCGCCGCCACGTCGGGGTTCTGCAGCAGGTACCAGGCGCCCGCAAACAGGGGGTGCGGCTCATAGCCCAGCCGCCAGCCCTCGCGCAGGTAGTGGACCAGGGGATTCTCGCCCGAGACCGCCACCTCCTCGGCCTGGCCGACATAGAACTTCAGGTCGAACAGCGGGTGGGGATCGAAGCCCGCGCGGGCGCCTGTGAACATGAAGTGCTGCAGGGTGGTCAGGCCGCTGGCCGCCACCTTCACCGCGTGGCGCGCGCGATAGTCGGCGAGATCGAACAGGGGGTGCGGCGCGCGGCCCTCGCGATCGCCGGTGGTCAGGTAGTGCGCCAACGGGGCCCAGCGGCTGCCCACCAGATCGGTGTTCCGCTCCAGGTACCAGGCCTGGTCGAACAGGGCCTTGGGATAGGCGATCGCGTTGGGGCCGGCCCGAACATAGGCCATCAAGCCCCGGGTCTCGCCGCCGTCGCGGCCCAGGCCGTGGGCCAGGCTGAAGTCCCAGAGGCCCGAGCGCAGCAGCAAGGCCACCCGGCCCGGCCACTTGCCTCGCGCCAGGGCCAGGTCGAACCGTTGCTCCAGCCGGCCGCGCTCGCGGTCCCAGCTACGTTTGCCGGCGGCGAGCTGGAACGAGGTCCAGCGATCCTTGGCAAGGTCCAGACGCGCGACGTGCAGGGCGCGACGCCGGGCGAGCAGGTCGCGGCCTAGGGCGGCCTTCTTCTGTGTGGGGCGTTTGGTCAAGGCGTCAGCGGGTGGCCAGCATGGCGTCGATACGGGCTTCGATCTGGGCGAACTCCCGGAGCCGTTCGGCCTCGATCTCTACCTTCTCGCGTCGCATCAGGGCCAGTTCGATTTCCAGCTCATGGATGAAAAGCGCGTCCCGCTTGCGGTCCTGACGCTCCTCGGCCAGGTCGGCGCGGGCGGTGTCGAGGGCGCAGGCGGCCGGCGAGACGAAGGCGCCGATCCGGGCTTTCAGCTCGGCGATCTGCGCGGCGGCCGCCTCCAGCGGCGCAAGCGGCGGGGCGGGACCGGCGGCGGCGGCGGCGAACCAGTCGTACACGGCCTTGGCCATCGGACCCACCGTGGGCACGCCGGCCAGATCGCCCAGGCCGGCGTTGTGGCGCAGGTCGCTGGTGAGGAAACTGTCGATCGCGGCCTCGGCATGGGAGCTAATGCGGGGCAGGGGCGCGCCGTGGGCGGCTTCGATGTGGGTCACCTGCGCCCGCCAGTCGACGATCAGGTCGTCGAAGGAGACGAAGGCGCGCGGCAGGTCGCGGGAGTTGGCTTCCGCCGCCAGCATGTAGACACACCAGAGCAGGACCGACTTCTCCACCGGAAACCCGTCGCGGCGCGCCAGGGAGCCGGCGACGGCCAGGGGCGAGCGGACTGGGATCACCACGCGGGCCGGCATGTCGGCGGCGGCCAGCACGGCGCGCCACATTGGGGCCAGAACCGACACCCGGGGATCTTTCAGAAGGGGGAATCGCGCCTCGCCGAATTCGTCGCGATAGAGGGTGAAGGCGCGAGCGGTCCAGTCGGCTTCGTCCGGATCGGCGAGGGGCGCGTACGGCAGGGCGAAGACGTCGTCCCAGGCGCTGCCACCGGCGCGCAGGCGCTGGTCGTTGAAGAGGGCGATCTTCCAAGGCTCGAAATAGCCCTTGGCGTTGTGTTCATCCCCCGGCATCACGTTCTGCGGAAGTTCCGCCCCCGCGAGCGCGAGCAACTGCGTCACCGCCGAGGTGCCGGAGCGGTGCATGCCCAGCACAAGATACGCGCTCGCCGGTCCGCTTCGGGTTGTCGTTCTCGGCATCTGGCCCCACTGGCGCGCCTCGGAAAGCGGCGTGAGCTTGCCTCTATAGGCTGCGAGCGCGCGTGGGCAAGGGGGCGGTTGATCGCGACCGCGTTCTGCGGCACAGGTCGCAGTCTCGCGGAGAGTTATGCCCCATGGCCGACGCGGCCGCCCTAGATCGCAGCCTGCTGGTGTTGGGTCCGGCGATGGACCTGCCCTTCTATCGCGCCGTCAACGCCGACATCACCGCGGCGGGGCACGAGCCGGTCAGCCACTACGCCGAGGGCGGCTGGCGCGAAGGCCGCGATCCAGCACCCTGGTTCTCCACCAACCTCTATCTTGAACGCTATCGCGACGTGGCGCAGAGCGGCGCCAACCCATTCCTCCACTACCTGACCATCGGACGCAGGGAGGGCCGCGAGGCCGAGGCCTCGGTCCACGCCTTCGGGTATCTGCTGGAACAGAAGCGCGAGCGGGACGGCCCCCCGCCCCCCACCGTGGCGCCCGCCGACCGCCTGCTGGCCGCCACCGAGTTCGACGAGGCCTTCTACCTGTTCCACCAGCCCGACGTGGCCACCGCCGGCCAGGACCCGCTGGACCACTTCCTGCTGCGGGGCTGGAAGGAGGGGCGCGATCCGTCGCGGGACTTCCACCTGGACGACTATCTGGAACTCAACCCCGATGTCGCCGCCGCCGGCGTGCAGCCCTTTGTCCACTTCCTGGCCCAGGGCCGCCGGGAGGGCCGCATAGGCAAGCGCCGGCTGGGGTTCCGCCACGACGCGGTGGCGCGTCTGCGGCCGCTGCAGGAACGGCTGGCCGACTGCGAGGTCTGGGCCCGCGCCGTGCCGATCGACGACGCCTCCGCCCTGGTGCTGGCCGACTCGGTGTCGGGCCGCCGTCACCTTCAGCC
>JAYVDG010000350.1:0-5259 GCA_043749525.1 Phenylobacterium sp. | reverse complement strand
CCCTCGCCGCGAGGCGGCGCGCCAGGGGCGCGTCCTTGAGCAGACCCGAAGCCCAAGCAACTTTGGCCGCCGTGGATTTAAGGGTTGGGGTGTTTCTGACTTGGGTCCGGCGCCTGAACTGGGCGGCTTCCGTCGGCGCAGTTGGGGGCTTCATCGTCGGATTTCAGAATCTGAAAGCCTCTAGCGAAATAGTCCTTGGGCATGAGCTTCTCGCTGCCGTCCGCGAATACGAGATAGGGCCGCTTCTGGCAAAGGCGATAGGAAACCGGGTCGCCCGGACAACGCAATCCGACGGCCGGCAACGCTCCACATCGTTCAGGCGCCGCGCTCTTAGATTTGGCTGGCGCGATAGCTGTTTGCTGCGCGGCCCCGGCTGCGCACCCAGCCGCGAACAGACCAGCGAGGGTGCCCGCCAGTTTCACCCTAAAGCGCCTCGCCCCGCAGCAGCCGCGGCAAATCCCCCACCGCGCCGCCCGCCTCGCTCATGAAGAACCGCCGCGCGGGGCCGATCCGGTTCACGGCCGCCATGCCTACGCCCCTAGCCACCCGTACCAGCGGATTGTCGTTGGAGAACAGCCGCACAAAGGCGTCCGCCGCGAGCGAGATGCTGACCGTATCCAGCCGCCGCCAGGCCGCATAGCGCTCCAGCACGACCTCCGAGCCGATGTCTTCACCCAGGCGCATGGCCTCCACCAGCACCTGCGCCAGGGCGGCGGCGCCCTTGAGGCCGAGGTTCAGGCCCTGGCCGGCGATGGGATGGATGCCGTGGGCGGCGTCGCCGAGCAGGGCGGCGCGGGGCGCGACCAGGCGTTCGGAGAGTTGCAGGCTCAGGGGGTAGGTGAAGACCGGCCCGTCGACCGTGGCCTCGCCGATGAAGTCGCCGAACCGGCGTTGCAGGTGAGCGTGAAAGATTTCCGGGCGAGCGGACTTGAGCGCGGAGCCCCGGCTGTGGCTCTCGGTCCAGACCAGGCTCGCGCGGTTGTCGGTGAGCGGCAGGATGGCGAACGGGCCGCCGGGCAGGAAATACTCATGCGCCACGCCCTCGTGCGGGCGCTCCAGGCGCACGGTCGCCACCACGCCGGTCTGCGGATAGTTCCAGCCCACAGCGCCGATCCCGGCCTCTGTGCGGATGACCGAACCCCGGCCCTCGGCGCCCACGGCGACCGGAGCGCTCAACGTCCGGCCGTCGGCCAGGGTCACCACCGCCTCGCGCGGCCCGAAAGTCGCACCCGCCACCCGCGCGGGCGCCAGAACCTCAATGCCGGCGTCGATCACCGCCTTGGCCAGCGCGGCTCGGATGTGGCGGTTTTCCAGGAGGTAGCCGAGGGGCTCGCCGTCGGAGGTGTCGGCGATCTCGGCGCTATCGAAGCGCAGGAAAAACGGCCCCGTCCCGTGCGAGGCCGCGCCCGGCGTCTGGCCATCGGTGACGAGGATTTGCTCGATCCGCTGGGCGTGCGGCTCCAGCGCCGCGCCCACACCCAGCGCCTTCCACTGCCGGAAGGCTGCGTAGGCGATAGCTGACGCCCGGCCGTCGAAGGTCGGCGCCACCTGGGCGTCGAACACCACCGGGTCGATCAGCACCGGCTTCAGCCCCGCCTGATGCAGCGCCAGCGCCAGGGTCGCGCCCGCGATTCCCGCGCCGGCGACGATCACGTCCACGTCCTTGAGGGCAGGCGCGCCGGCCATGGGGTTCAGCCCGCCTCGGCCTCATCTTCGCGGAAGCCCATGATGTGGAAGCCCGCGTCCACGTGGACGATCTCGCCGGTTGTCGAGAGGCCCAGGTCCGACAGCAGCCACAACGCCGCGCCGGCCACGCCCTCCATGGAGGTGTCCTCCTGCATGGCCGAGAGCGAGCGGCCCTTGGCCAGCATGCCGCGCCCGCCGGAGATGCCGGCCAGCGACAGGGTCTTCATGGCGCCGGGCGAGAGCGCATTGACGCGGATACCTCTGGGCCCCAGGTCGCGGGCCGCATAGCGCATCGCCGCCTCCAACGCGGCCTTGGCGACGCCCATGGTGTTGTAGTTCGGGATCGCCCGCTCCGAGCCCATGTAGGTCAAGGTCAGGATCGAGCCGCCGGTCTCCGGCATCAGGGCCGCCGCGCGCCGGGCGCAGTCCACGAAGCTGAAGGCCGAGATGTTCATCGCCCGCAGGAAACCGTCCCGCGTGGTGTTGTCCACGAAAGAGCCCTTCAGCTCTTCGCGGCTGGCGGCCGCGATGGCGTGGACGAAGAAATCGATTTGGCCAAAGGCCTTCTCGACCACCCCAAAGGCGGCGTCCATCGAGGCGTCGTCGGTGACGTCCACAGCTGCCAGCACCTTCACCCCGATGCTTTCGGCGAGCGGTTCGACGCGCCGCTCCATGCCCGGCAGATGCAGGAAGGCCAGCTCGGCGCCCTGGGCGGCGAGCTGGCTGGCGATCCCCCAGGCGATCGACTGATGGTTGGCGACCCCGGTGACGATCCCGCGCTTGCCGCGCATGAGGTCGCCCTTGATCATCTGATAGTCGTCGGCCACCTGGCGTCTCCTAGTGATCTCGTTGGTCGGTTTGTGGCTCCCTCAGAGCCCAAGGGCAAGGTTTACTGGCCGCCCGAGGCCCTCCGCAGGCGCCAGTCGGCCAGCACCTGGGCCGGATCGCCGCCCAGGCTGATCACGCGGGTCTCCCAGCGCTCAAGCGCCCGGTCGTAGTAGTCGAAGATGCAGGGAACGCAGCCGCGCTGGCAGCAGGTTTGCGGGTCGGGCTCGGTGGGCGGCCGGGGAAACGCCTGGTCGGAAGCCGACAGGACGTCAGACCTTGGCCATCACCAGGCAGCCGTTCGTGCCGCCGAAGCCGAAGCTGTTGGACATCACGGTCTCCAGCGGCTTGTCCGACCGTTCGAGCAGGATCGGCAGGTCGGCGAATTCGGGGTCGAGCGCGGCGATATTGGCGCTCTGCGCGGCGAAACCGTTGCCCAGCATCAGCAGGCAATAGATCGCCTCCTGCGCGCCCGCCGCGCCCAGGCTGTGCCCGGTCAGCGACTTGGTGGACGAGATCAGCGGGGGTTTGGCGCCAAACACCTCCCGCACCGCCTGCATTTCCTTAGAATCCCCCACCGGCGTCGAGGTGCCGTGCGGGTTCAGGTAGTCGATGGTCCGCCCGCCGATGGTCGACATGGCGATCTTCATGCAGCGCACCGCACCCTCGCCGGAGGGCGCGACCATGTCGTAGCCATCGGAGTTGGCGGCGTAGCCGATGATCTCGCCGTAGATTTTCGCGCCGCGGGCCTTGGCGTGCTCGTACTCTTCCAGCACCAGGATCGCCCCGCCGCCGGCAATGACGAAGCCGTCGCGGTCCTTGTCGTAGGCCCGGCTGGCCACGGCTGGGGTGGCGTTAAAGTTCGAGCTCATGGCGCCCATGGCGTCGAACATGACGCTGAGGGTCCAGTCCAATTCCTCGACGCCGCCCGCGAACACCACGTCCTGCTTGCCCATCATGATCTGCTCGGCGCCGACGCCGATGCAGTGGGCGGAGGTCGCGCAGGCCGAGGAGATCGAGAAGTTCAGGCCCTTGATCTTGAACCATGTGGCCAGCACCGCGCTGGCGCCGGAGCTCATCGCCTTGGGCACCGCGAAGGGACCGACCCGCTTGGGGCCCTTGGTGCGGGTGATCTCGGCCGCCTCGACGATGGCCCGGGTGGAGGGCCCGCCCGAGCCGACAATCAGGCCGGTGCGCTCGTTGGAGACGTCGGATTCCTCGAGGCCAGAGTCGGCGATCGCCTGTTCCATGGCGATGTGGCCGAAGGCCGTGCCCTGGGCCAGGAACCGCGCGGCTCGGCGGTCGACCATGGATTCCCAGTCGATCCGCGGCGGCGCATGCACATGGCAGCGGAAGCCGAGCTCGGCATATTCGGGGGCCGCCACCACGCCGGACTTCGCCTCACGCAGCGAGGCGAGCACTTCGTTGGCGTTGTTTCCGATGGACGAGACAATGCCCATTCCGGTGACGACGACGCGGCGCATGGTGCCTTCCAGGTTTCCTTTGGCCCCTAAGGGCGCTGATAGAGTCCGACCCGAAGGTCCGCAGCCCAATAGATGGGAACGCCGTCGGCTTCCAACACCCCGTCGCCGATTCCCATGACCAGCCGGCGGTTGATCACCCGCTTCATTTCGATCTTGTAGGTGACGGTTTTGATGTTGGGGGTGACTTCCCCGCCGAACTTGACCTCGCCGCAGCCGAGCGCGCGGCCGCGACCCTTGCCGCCGATCCAGCCCAGGTAAAAGCCGACCAGTTGCCAGAGCGCGTCGAGGCCGAGGCTCCCTGGCATCACCGGATCGCCAAGGAAGTGGCAGTTGAAGAACCAGAGCGAGGGGTCGATGTCAAACTCGGCCTCGATCAGGCCCTTGCCGTGCGCCCCGCCGGTGTCGTTGATCTTGGTGATCCGGTTGAACAGCAGCATCGGCGGCGCCGGCAGCTGCGCATTGCCCGGCCCGTACATCTCGCCCCGGGCGCAGCTCATCAGCTCCTCGAAGCTGTAGCGGTCCTGGGCCTTAGCGTCGGTCATCTAGCGTTCCGTCCCTATAGGAGCTTGGCCCTATCAGAGCCGCACCCGGCGCTCAATGGCGCCTGAAGCCGCCCCCTAGTGACCCCCTTCTTGCCTCAGTGGCATTGGGGCGTATCGGTTGTGCCCCAAAGTACACCCTCACGGACCCAGCCCGAGGCGTGGTCAGCCTTCACCTTGCACCAGCCCTTGTCGCAATGGTCCAACGTCGCCAGCGAGCGGGAGTTCAAATAGGCGCTCGCCCGGAAGCCCGCCTTAGGTCGTTTCAGCAGGGCCACCGGCTGGGCGGTCATGTTCATCGTGGTGCGCCGCCCGTCGGTCACGCGTTTGTGCACCCAGGCGAGCGTGCCCTCCGGATCGCAGACGCGCCGCCACTCGCTGGTCTCGGCCACCACCTGCAAAGGCAGGCCACGCACGTGGTAGACGAACAGCAGCTTGTGGTCGTCGCCCGGGCCGGCGCGGGCGTTGACCTTCTCGAATTTCAGCGAAACGTAGCGCGGCACCGGCATGCCGGAGGGGGTCTGGCGTTCCGGCAAGGCAGCCTCGGCGAGGCCGCTCCAAAGACCGAAAACGCCCACCAGAACGAGCGCCGCGCTTTTCAGCAGGCCGCGTGGCGTCATCATCAATTGCTGCAGGTCGCCTTGGCCGCCCATGGAGCCTTTGCTAGAGGTTGTCATCAACACGGCGCGCCGGTGAAGCGGCGCGGGAAACGTCCCTCTTCACGT
>JAYVDG010000349.1:0-5267 GCA_043749525.1 Phenylobacterium sp. | reverse complement strand
ATCTTAATTGAGGCGGGCTTCGCCATGGTCGGTCCTCGCGCGGCCGGCTGCGCAGTCGCGCCGGCTGGGTTCTAAAGAGCCGCGGACAATACGAATCCCGAACCCAAAGTCAATCGCCTCCAGGCCAAGACTAGATAAGAGTGATCTGAGAGCCCTTGCGGACGAAGCGCATGTAGGGAATCGGCCGCTCCGGAACCTCCAGGCGATGGGCCACCTCGCGCACCACGAAGCGGGTGACGCTGGGCAGGTCCAGAGCCAGCGCCTCGTCCAGGTCCACCCAGGCGATCTCGTCCAGCTCCCCGCAATCGGCCTGGCGCTCCAGGCTGATCAGCCGGTCGGCCTCGGCCATGAAGAAGCGGGCGTCGAAGCGCTTGCCCACCATAGGCGGGGTCACGGCGCGGGCGACGAACTGCATGGCGGCGAGGTCCGGCGCGGCGCCCTGTTGCAGGAACTCCCGCCAGGGGCCGGCGCCCGGTCGCTCGGGCGCCTTCTTGGCCAGCAGCAGGCCGGCCTCCTCGAAGGTCTCGCGGATGGCGGTGAGCGCCAGGGCCCGGGCGCGCCGCTCGGGCGTGTTGTAGGTGAGCTTGGCGGTCACCTCCGGCGTCAGGTCGGTGGCGTAGGGGGCGCTGAAGTCCGAACGGTCGATGCGACCGCCCGGAAACACCCACTTGTCGGGCATGAAGTCGTGGCCCTTGGCGCGGCGGCCCATCAGCAGGCGCGGCTTGGCGGCGTCGCGGCGCACGATGATCAGGGTGGCGGCGTCGCGCGGGCGCACGGCGCGCTGGCCGGGCTTGCGGGCGGGGCCGCCGCCATTGCCACGGCCGCCCAGCGGGTTCTCGGATTCGTTCTGACTCTCTGACATCAAACAACTGTATGACCCCGAGGCGCGGCCTGGGAAGTCTTCCGTGAGGTCAAGTTGTGTGTGGCCTAGCGCCGCTTGCCCTTTCGCACCCCTTTGGGCGGTCCGCCCTTGCGCTTGGCGTCGAAGGAACCCGGGGCGCGGCGGATGGCCCCGATGCGCGGCCGGGCGGCGTTGGGATCGCGCGGTTGCGGCTCGCTCAGCATCTCGAACAGCAGGCCGCCGGTGATCGGCGTGGCCTCCACCAGCTTGACTTCCACCTGCATGCCCAGCGGCCAGCGGGCGCCCGAGCGTTCCCCCACCAGGGCGTGGCTGCGGTCGTCGTGGATGAAGAACTCGCCCCCCAGCTTGGAGACCGGGACTAGGCCGTCGGCGCCGGTCTCGGCCAAGCGGATGAACAGACCGAACCGGGTCACCCCGGTGATGCGGCCGGCGAAAGTCGCGCCGACCCGGTCGGCCAGGAAAGCGGCGACATAGCGGTCGGTGGCGTCGCGCTCGGCCGCCATGGCCCGGCGCTCGGCGAGCGTGATCTGCTCGGCCGTGGACTTCATCTGGCTGATGTCCTGGTCGCTCAGGCCGTCGTCGCCGAGGCCGAGCGCGCGGATCAGGCCCCGGTGAACAATCAGGTCGGCATAGCGCCGGATCGGCGAGGTGAAGTGGGCGTAGCGCGCCAGGTTCAGGCCGAAGTGGCCGATGTTCTCGGTGGAATAGATCGCCTGCATCTGGCTGCGCAGCACCACCTCGTTGATGATGTCGGCGTTCGGCCCCTCGCGGGTCTCGGCTAGCAGCTTGTTGAAGCGCTCGGTGCGCGGCGCCTCGCCCTTGTTCCAGGAGATGTCCAGGGTGGCCAGGAACTCCGACAGCGACTGCACCTTCTCCTGGCTGGGCGTGTCGTGGATCCGGTAGATCAGCGGCGTCTTCTTGGCTTCAAGCGTTTCGGCGGCGCAGACATTGGCCTGGACCATCATCTCCTCGATCAGCTTGTGAGCCTCCAAGGCCGCGCGCGGGGTGATGGCGGTGATCTCGCCTTCCGGATTGATCAGGATGCGGCGCTCGGCGCTTTCGATGGCCAGGGGCGAGCGGGCGAGGCGGCCCTGCAGCATGCACCGATAGGCGGCCCACAAAGGCTCCAGGATAGGCTTGAGGATCGGGCCGGTCACATCATCCGGTTCGCCGTCGACGGCCGCCTGGGCCTGCTCGTAGGAGAGCTTGGCGGCCGAGCGCATCAGGCCGCGCACGAACCGGTGGCCCTTCTTGCGGCCGGACTTGTCGAACACTATCCGCACGGCGATGCAGGCGCGGTTCTCGCCTTCGCGCAGGGAGCATAGGCCGGCCGACAGCCGTTCGGGCAGCATGGGCTCGACCCGGTCGGGGAAGTAGACGCTGTTGGCCTTCTCGCGCGCCGTGACGTCCAGGGACGAGCCGGGGCGCACATAGGCCGCCACATCGGCGATGGCGACCCAGACGATCCAGCCGCCCTTGTTTCCCGCGTCGTCGTCGGGCTCGGCATAGACGGCGTCGTCGTGGTCGCGGGCGTCCGGCGGGTCGATGGTCACCAGGGGGACCTGACGCAGGTCCTCGCGGCCGGTGAGCGTCGGCAGCTGGGCGGCTTCGGCCTCGGCTTCGGCGGCCGCCGGGAAGCCCGTCGGGATGCCGTGGGAGTAGATGGCGATCAGGGAGGCGGCGCGGGGCTGGTCCTCACGGCCGACGACCTCCAGCAACTTGCCGCGCTTGGGGCCGTAGCGCTCCTCCGACGTGCCGACCTGGGCCAGGACCAGGTCGCCGTCCCGCAGCTCCTGGGCCTTGGGATCGGTGAGGATCAGGCTTTCCTTGGACTTGCGGTCAACGGGCTCGACACGGACCTCGCGGTTGGACTTGCGGATGACGCCCAGGATCTTGTGGACGCTGGCCCCCAGCTTCTTGATCAGCCGCGCCTCGGTTTCGCCGTTCTCCAGGGTCTCGAACCGCACCAGCAGCCGGTCGCCGATCCCCGGCGCCGCGCCGGTCGGATCGCTGCGGCCAGGCGCCAGGCGCACCAGGGCCGTGTCGTCGCCCTTGGTCAGGCGGACCATCAGGTCGCCGTCATTGTCCTTCTCGATGACGTCCACCACGCCGACCGGGGGCAGGGCGCCGGCCTGGGCCAGGCCGCGGCGGCCGCGGCGGCCCAGGTCTCCGGCCTTCTGCAGCTCCTTGAGCATCTCGCGCAGGGCCTTGCGGTCGGCGCCTTTCAGCCCGAAGGCCTTGGCGATCTCGGCCTTGTCGGTCTCACCCGCCTCACGGATGTACTTCAGCAGGGTCTCGCGGTCGGGAAGACCCTGGGTCGGCTTGGCGGCGGCGGACTTGAAGCGGGACGCCTTGGGCGCACGGGTCTTGGGCATGCCGCCTTGTAACGTGGATCGGCGGCCCTCGCCTCCCGAATCCTAGCCGGACGCCTAGCCCGGCAACCGCTCGAAGCTGGGGATGCCGGCGGGCACGTGGTGGAAGGCCTGCTGGTCCACCGTGAAGATCGCCATGCCCGGGGTGAAGACGCTGGGATCGTCCAGGGTGCCGACCTTCAGGATCACGGCTGGAAAGCCTGGGGAGCGGGCCAGAATGTGCGACCCGCACTCGGCGCAGAACTCCCGAGTGACCGGCCGCTCCAGGTCGGCGCGGGTGAAGGTCTTGGGCGCGCCCTTGGTGTAGCGGAAGCTCGGGATCGGCATGGCGATGAACACATTGGGCGAGCCGCCGCTGATATGCTGGCACTCCCGGCAATGGCACTGGGCCTGCATCATCGGCTCGCCCTCGGCCTCATAGCGCAGCGCGCCGCAATAGCATCCGCCTTCGAATTTCATGGGTCGTCCTCCCGTCCTATTGGGCGGAACTCTAGGCGCGTGGCGGGGACTGTAAAGCCTGCCCCTCAGTCATCCTCGCGGAAGGTCCCCATGCGTGTCAGGCCCTCGATGGTGGTGGCGCCCTCGGTCTTCGTCACCGTGCGCACCGTGCCCATCGTCGTCGCGGCGATCTCGGTGGCCAGGGCCTCGGAGTGGGTGACCAGCCAGACCTGCGAGCGTTCCGACGCCTGGCCCACCAACCGCGCCAGGGGTTTCATCAAGGCCGGGTGCAGGCTGGACTCTGGTTCGTTCAGCGCCACGAAGGCCGGCAGCCGGTAGGCCATCAGCGCTCCGGCCAGGGCCAGGAACTTCAGAGTGCCATCCGACAGCTCGGCGGCCTCGAACACACGCTTGGGAAAGTCGGAGAAGCTCATGCTGAAACTGGCTGTGCGGTCCGGCTGCGGTACCACCAGCCGCGCGCCGGGGAACGCCTGGTCGATCACCGCGTCCAGGTCGGCGGTGTCCTGACGGATATGGGCCAGGGTGGCGAAGACAGCGGCCAGGTTCGAACCGTCCGAGGCCAGGGTCGGGGTCGCCACCGCGGTGCAGGGCCTGCGCAGGGGCGAGGCCGCGTCGGTGCGCAGGTCGTGGTAGAACCGCCACTCCAGCAGAGTGCGCCGCACGATATCCAGCCCCGGATACTTGCCGGGGTCCTCCAGCCGGGCCAGCACGGTCTCCGAGGCCAGCAGGTCGATATCCACCTCCTGCGGGCGGCCCGCCTCGTCGCGGGCCATCACCGAGGCGCCCTTGCGGTCCAGCAGGCGCAAGGGCCGTACGCCGCTCAGATAGGACAGTTGCTCGGTCTTGATCTGCGGTTCTGTCTCGAAGGCCGGCGCGGTCGGGAAGGGGAAACCCACCTCCACCTCGTAGCGGTAGCCGACACCCGGCCGGCCCCGCACGGCCAGGTCCACCGAGAAGCTCATCCGCGCCGGCTGGTTCTTCTGCCGCGTGCCGGCCCAGAAGGCCGCCGCCATGCCCTCGCGGGCCAGCTCGGCGCCCAGGGTGTTGGTCGCCGCCGCCCGCAGTAGCTCCAGGGCCCGATAGAGGTTGGACTTGCCGACGCCATTGGCGCCGACAAAGACCTCCAGGTTGGAGACCGGATAGGCGATCTGCCGAAGCGACCGGTAGCCCGAAGCGGAGAAGTCGCTGACGGGCAGCAGCATCGGTATCTAGGCCTTTACCGCCTTCTTGGCCGCCGGCTTCTTGGCGGCGGGTTTCTTGGCCGCGGGCTTCTTCACCGCCGCCGTCGCGCCCGTCGCCGCCTTGGGCTTGGCCGCGGCCTTCGCCTTGGGAGCCGCCTTGGCCTTCTTCGCCGGCTTCTTGCCGCCGCCCTTTTCCACCCGCTCGGCGATCAGCTTGACCGCCTCATCAAGGGTCAGGTCCTGCGGGTCGGAACCCTTGGGCACATTGGCGTTGGTGGAGCCATGCTTGATGTAGGGGCCGTAGCGCCCGGCCAGCACCTTCACGGGCTGTCCATCCACCGGGTGGGCGCCGAGATCCTTCAGCGCCGCGGACTCGCCGCGACCGCCCCGGCC
>JAYVDG010000348.1:0-5281 GCA_043749525.1 Phenylobacterium sp. | reverse complement strand
GCGCCGAACCACCTGCGGCGAGGCGGAGATCATGGGTCCCCGGGACAAGCCCGGGGATGACGGTTGTTGGAGTGGTGGATGTGGACCGCTACCGGTGTGCGGCCAGCAAATCGGTCCAGCGCCAGGCGCCTGTGCCCAGGGCCAGGCGCCCAGCTCCGGCCCCATCGCCGAGCGTGATCAGGACCAAGCCGCGCACGGGCTGGGACCGGCAGGCGGCGGGGGCGAAGGCGACTTCCATGGCGATGGCCTGGCGCAGGCCCGCGAGCCCCTTGCCGGCCTGGCCGGGGTTCTGGACCCAGTCGCCGTTCCAGACGTGGAGGGCGCGGCCGCCGGTGCGGCGGCCCGCGTCGGAAACCGCGGCCTGGATGTCGGGGTCGCGGCGCAGGGCGGCCTGCAGGCGTTCGACCATGTCGCACTGGGCGCCGCCGCCGCCGCCGGACCCTGAGCCCCCGGCCCCGGCCCCGGCCCCGGCCATGGTCGCGCCGGCGAGCTGGCCGTCGCTGAGGCTGGGGAAGGGTTCGGTGACGGGGGCTGCGGCGACATAGACCGGGGCGACCGGCGCGGGCCTGGGGCTGATGTGGGCCTTGAGCTTCGGCGCGGGCTTGGCGGGGGGGAGAGGCTTGGCCGGGGCGGGCGGCGCAGGGGTCTGCGCCACCGTCGGGGCGGGCTCGGGCGGCGGCGGGGGTGGGGGCGGCGGTTGGAAGAGGATGACCACCATGGGCTCGGGCTCATCCGACGGGTCCAAGGGGGGCCGGGCCGTGAGCAGGGCGAGCGGGATCAGCAGGTGCGCGGCCAGGCTCAGCGCGATGGCCCATCGGGTCGTGGGGCTGGGCCCGCGAGGGCGCCCCTCGCCGAAGTCGTTGACGACATCAGTCACCCACGTGTTCGACCATGCCGCAGCGTCAGAAAAGGGGCGCGGCTTGGCCGTGGCGAGACGGCGATGCTCCCCTCCTGGGGGAGCTGGCGCGGAGCGCCTGAGGGGGACTTTGACTCTTGTTTTGGGGGTCAAGAGGTCAACTACGTCGATCCCCCTCCGGCTCCTCGCTGCGCTCAGATCCACCTCCCTCACATCGGCGCGAAGGCGCCTGGGGGAGGATTTAAACGTCGGCCGTACGGTCCAGCTGAGCCAGATTCAGGGCTTAAAGTGGTCCTGACATGGCCTTTTCCGACTCCCCTCCTTTGCGCCGCGCAAGACCTTGGGCGTCGCGCGCCCGACGGGAAGGAACCTGATCTTGAACAGAACCATCATGCGAACCTCCGCGCTGACCGGCGCGCTTCTGCTCCTCGGCGTCGCCTCCAGCGGCTGCGCCACCAAGGGCTTCGTCCGCAATGAAGTGGCGGTGGTCGACGGCCGCGTCACCCAGGTGGACGGCCGCGCTGGCGAGGCCCTGAACCGCGCCAACGCCGCCCACAAGCTGGCCGAGGGCAAGTTCCTCTATGAGGTCGTGCTGTCCGACGACTCGGTGACGTTCCCCACCGACCGTCACGCCCTGTCGCCGGAAGCCGAGGCCCGGCTGGCGGAGCTGGCCCAGCGGCTGAAGGGCGAGAACAAGAACGTCTACCTGGAGATCCAGGGCTATACCGACGCCACCGGCACGCCGGACTACAACGAGCAGCTGGGCGCGGCCCGGGCCGAGGCGGTGCGGCGCTATATGAGCCAGCAGGGCGTGGCCCTCAACCGCATGGCCACCATCTCCTACGGGGAAGAAACCCCGGTGGCCGACAACACCACCGCCGAGGGCCGGGCCCAGAACCGGCGCGTGGCGATCATCGTCCTGAGCTAGCGGGCGAGCGCGCGACGGCCGGGGTGGGGGCCGCCGTGTGGGGGGGAGCTGGCGGGCGAGGCCGCGCCGGTTCAGCTTTCGAAGAAATTGACCACGAACCTCACGAACGACACGAACAAACTGGTGTCATCCCGGAAAGCCCGCAGGGCTTGTCCGAGACCCATATGCGTGGGGCTCTCAGGTGAGATCGGTGTCTATGGGTCCCGGTCTTCCGCTTCGCGAAAACCGGGGTGACACACTAGAGCAGCGCTGCGGCGCTCTTGTTCGCGTCGTTCGTGAGGTTCGTGGTTCATCCTTTAAGCGCGCCGACGCGCAGGGTTCCGGCGGCCAATCTCCCTACAGTCCCTTCTCCATGAACACGTTCGTCTCGTGCTCTCGGTGGTGCGCGAACGCCGCGCGCCGCCGATAGCCGTTGCGCTCGTAGACCCTGAGCGCGGCGGGCTGCCGGGGGCCGCAGCGGAGCAGGAGGGTTTGGGCGCCTTTGGTGCGGGCGGCGTCCTCCAGGCTGGCCAGGATCTGGTCGGCGAGGGCCGCGCCGCGATGGGCGGGGCGGACGTACATGCGGACGATCTCAAGGGTCTTCGGGTCGACCATCGGAGCGAGGCCGCCACAGGCCGCGGGCTGGCCGTCGACGCGGGCGACCAGGAAGGCGCCGAAGGCGGCGAGGCTGTCGCGCGTCCAGGGGGCGGGCGGGTCGTCTTCGTCCTCGGGGTAGAGGTCCTCGATGAAGGTGACGAGTTCGGCGATCATCGCGGCGACGGCCGGGTCGCGGGGGTCTTCGGGGGCGAGCGTGATCGTCATGGTGCAAGGATGGCGCGAGCGCTGGGGAGAGTCACGCGGGATGCTCCCCTCCTGGGGGAGCTGGCGCGGAGCGCCTGAGGGGGACTTTGACTCCTGTTTTGGGGCGGTAGGGGTCAACTACGTTGATCCCCCTCCGTCCCGAGGCTTCGCCTCGGTCCACCTCCCCCACATCGGCGCTGCGCGCCTGGGGGAGGATCTTGGGACGCTTGATCACCTGGGGCCGCGAGATATGCTCTGGCCATGCCCCCGATCCTTATCATCGACCTCCAGACTGGCATGTTTGACGGCGTCCATGAGCCGCCGATCCATGATGCGGACACCCTGGTGGCGCGGACGCGGGCGGTGACGGACTGGGCGCGCAGGTCGGGGCATCCGGTGGCCTTCGTGCGGCACGATGGGCCGGGCGGCGATCCGCTGGCGCGGGGGCAGCCGGGCTGGCCGGTGTGGCCGGCGTTGGGACAGGGGTCGGACGAGCCCACCTTCGACAAGAGCGTCGGGGACGCTTTCAGCAACCCGGAGCTCGGCGCCTGGATCGAGGGACTGGGCGCCGATGAGGTGGTGTTGCTGGGCGCCCAGACCGATCACTGTGTGGCCGCGACGCTCAAGGGTGCGCTGGCGGTGGGACTGAAGGTCACCGTGGTGGCCGACGCCCACGGCACCTGGGACTATGGCGGCGAGACCGCGCCGCAGATCATCGCACGGCACAATGCGGCGTTCGCGCAGGCCGGCGCGCGGGTGGTGACCACGGCGGCGCTGACGGGGGGCTGACCGCGCGGCAATCGGTGCTAGCCTGCTCCCAACAATAGATCAGGGAGGGCGGCATGAGCGCGCTGGTGAAGGTTTCCGACGACGGGCATGTGCGGACGATCGCGCTGAACCGGCCGGAGAAGAAGAATGCGCTGAGCCAGGAGCTGGCCTGGGGCGTGGTGGCCGCCGTCGACGAGGCGGCGAAGGACGACAATGTCTGGGTGGTGGCCATCACCGGGACCGGCGACGCCTTCTGCGCAGGGCTGGACCTGTCGGGCGCGCCGCCCTATTCGCCGCATCCGGCCATGACCGCCCAGCTGGACGACATCAGCTGGGTCGGCCAGTTCCTGCTGTCGATCCGCAAGCGCTGCGACAAGCCGGTGGTGGGCGGGATCAACGGGGTGGCGGTGGGGGCGGGCCTGGGCCTGGCCATGGCTACCGACGTGCGGCTGATAAGCACCAATGCGCGGCTGATGGCCGGCTACACCCGCATCGGCGGCTCGCCGGACGCCGGCCTGACCATCACCCTGCCCCAGGTCATGGGCTATGAGCGGGCCATGCGCTTCATGATGGAGAACCGCACGGTCACCGGGGCGCAGGCGCTGGACTGGGGCATGGCCGGCGAGGTGGTGGATCAGGACAAGTTCGACGCGCGGCTGGCGGAATACTGCGCCTCGCTGTGCGAGTGGTCGCCCATCACCCTGCGCCTGCTGAAGCGCGGCATGGTGAAGTCCTCGGAGAGCCACGATATGGAGCAGCAGCTCCGCTACGAGGTCTCCAACATCGGCCGCGCCTTCGGCAGCCAAGACGGCAAGGAGGCCCGCGCCGCCTTCCTGGAGAAGCGCAAGCCGGTGTTCACGGGGCGGTAGGCAGGCCTGTTGCGAGGCGCGCGCGCGGAACGGACCGCGCCGCGCCGGCTTCCTGTCCAGGAACCAGGGAGAGCCCGCGTGCGGATCGCCACCTACAACGTCAACGGGATCAATGGCCGGCTGGTGAACCTGCTGGCCTGGCTGGAGACGACCCGGCCCGACGTCGTCTGCCTGCAGGAACTGAAGGCGCCGCAGGAGAAGTTTCCGCAAGGCGCTCTTGAGGCGGCGGGCTACGGCGCGATCTGGCAGGGCCAGAAGAGCTGGAACGGAGTGGCCATCCTTGCCCGGGGTTGCGAGCCCATCGAGACGCGGCGCGGCCTGCCGAACGACCCCGATCCCAGCCAGAGCCGCTATATCGAGGCCGCGGTGAATGGGGTGCTGGTGGCCGGGCTCTATGCCCCGAACGGCAACCCCTATCCGGGGCCGAAGTTCGACTACAAGCTGGCCTGGCTGGGGGCGTTGGCGGCCCATGCCAAGACCCTGATGGCGACCGGCCAGCCGGTGGTGATCGCCGGGGACTTCAACATCATTCCCACCGACGCCGACGTCTATAAGCCCGAGCGCTGGACCGATGACGCCTTGTTCCGGGCCGAGATGAAGGCCGCCTATGCCGACCTGCTGGCGGCCGGCTGGACCGACGCCCTGCGCAAGCGGCACCCGAACGAGCGCATCTTCACCTTCTGGGACTATTTCCGGAACGCCTGGGGCCGGGACGCCGGCCTGAGGATCGACCACCTGCTGCTGAGCCCGGCCGCCGACGCGCGCCTGGAGGCCGCCGAAGTTGACAGCTTCGCCCGCGCCGAGCTGAAGGCCAGCGACCACGCCCCCACCTGGATCGAACTGGCGCCGGCCTAGAGCCTCAATCCCGCCGCAGGACCTCCTGCACCGCACGGGCCATGGTGGCGGCGTACACGCCATGGCCGGTGTCGGAGACGGTGAGACGGACATAGTCGCCGGCCGGGAGCCCGATGACCGCCAGGTTCAGCAGGGCGTTCTCAAGCTGGTTGGGGTCGGTGAGCACCAGGGGCAGGCCGCGGGGGAAGCGGGTCTCGATCCGCATGGCCGGGCCGAGCGAGCGCT
>JAYVDG010000347.1:0-5285 GCA_043749525.1 Phenylobacterium sp. | reverse complement strand
TCGCCACGGCGGGCAGGGGCACATTGGGGCCGTAGCCGGTGTAGACGCCAGGGCCGGCGCGCGGCGGCTCCACCGCGGTTACCCGCTTCAGCGGCTCGACGGGGTTCGTCAACGGTCCCAGATACTTGTCGATCCAGGCGTCCAGGGCCTTCTGGTCGAAGTTGCCCACCACGATCAGGGCGGCGTTGTCGGGGCGGTAGTATTCGTTGTGGAAGGCCCGCACGTCGTCGATGGTGGCGGCGTCCAGCTCCTCGATGGAGCCGATCCCCGGGCGCTTATAGGGGTGAACCTGGTAGCTGGCCTGGGGCAGGTAGAGGCCAAACAGCCGGCCATAGGGGCTGGCCAGGATCCGCTGGCGCAGCTCCTCCTTCACCACGTCGCGCTCGGATTTGAAGTTCTCCTCGTCGACCACCAGCGACCCCAGCCGCTCGCTCTCCACCCAGATCAGCCGCTCCAGGTGATTGGCCGGCACCACCTCGTAGTAGTTGGTGAAGTCGTCATAGGTGGACGCGTTGTTCACCCCGCCCACGTCCTCGGTGAAGCGGTCGATGCTCTCGGCCGGGAAGTCCTTGGTGGCCTTGAACATCATATGTTCAAACAGGTGCGCGAAGCCCGAGCGCCCCTGCGGGTCGTCCTTGGACCCCACCCCGTACCAGACCTGCACCGTGACGTTGGGCGTGGTCCGGTCGATGGAGGAATAGACCTTTAGCCCATTGGCCAGGACCCGTTCCTTGTAGGTGATCGGCGGAGCCTGGTCGGCGGCGAAGGCGGGCGCTGTGGCGGCCAGACCAAGGCTCAGGGCGGCGGCGCAGGCGAAGGTGCGGAACATGGGCGCGTCTCGGGAGGGGCTGGGTGGATGCGAACCTAGCACCCGTAACGCGCGAAGAAAGCTTACGGGATTGTCATTGAAGGCCGTCATCCCGGCCAAGCGCAGCGCAGAGCCTGGGACCCAGGGGCGGAGCGCTCGGCCCCTGGGTCCCGGCGCGGCCTGGCGGCCGCGCCGGGATGACGTCATCAGTTAAGCCGCCAACCCCAACCCCTCGCTCAGGTGGGCGAAGTCGTCGGCCGAGATGTTGGGCTGGACGGCCGCTGCCAGGATCGCGCCGAAGACCTCGGCGGGCGCATTGGCGCGCATGGCGCTGAGCATGCCGATGCGGTCGGTGCGGGTGGCGGCGGGGATCATCAGGCCCGCGACCGCCATCATCTCCTCGGGCGGGATCTGGCTGACGATGGCGTTCTCCAGGGCCATCAGCTCCTCGTCGGAGAACAGGCTCTGCAGGATCGGCAGCATCAGCTGTTCCTCCTCGGCCATGTGAGCGAAGTCGTCGGCCACGAAGAGCGAGAAGCGCAGGTACAGCGCCCGCAACAGGGAATTCTTCTCCGTCTCGTCGGCCCGCTCGACCCGGCAGATCAGGGCCTCCAGGTCCTCGAAGGTGGCCCGGTGGTGGTCGTGGGCCTGCTCCAGGCGCGAGGTGGCGCCCGGCGCGCGGGCCTCCAGGGCGGTGTGGATCACAGCGTCCTCGTGGGTCAGATGCTGATCCGACAGGGCGAGCTGGGCGCGCGGAGGTCGGCGAGCATCTGGGCGAGGTTCGGATCGCCGGCGTCGGCGGCGCCCAGGCGGGTCAGCATCTGGCAGAGGCCCAGACGGATGCCCTTGTGGATCGGGGCGTAGAAGTCGTGGGTCGAGCGGGGTTTGGCTTGGATGAAAGACATAAGGATTCTCCGCCCGCCGCGCGCGGCGGGTTGCAAGGTTTTTGAGGGGTTGGTCAGCTATTGCGCGGCTTGGGACTGGCCGGCCTGGAGGGCGCAGACGAAGGCGTTGAAGCCGGCGTAGGTGGCGTCCCAGGACGTCAGGGTCTTCATGCGGGCGATCCAGCGGCGGACATTGGGATAGGGGCCGAAGTCGAAGTCGGCGGCCTCGCCCAGGGTCACGAAGGCGGCGCCCAGATAGTCGGCCGGGCTGATCTCAGGCCCGCAGACGAAGGGCCGATCCCCCAGCATGTGCCGGTCCAGAACCGTCAACCAGCGCGGGGCGTGCTCGTTTCCGAAGGCTGTCATGGCGGCGGCCAGCTCGGGACCCACCCCGTGCGGAATGCCGAAGCTGGGGTAGATGGTGAAGAGGCAGAAGTACTCGTGGAAATTGGTGGAGAACCGGTCGAGCGCCTCGTCCACCCGGGCGCGGGCCTGCAGGTTGGTGGGATAGGCCGGCGAGCCCACCTTGTCGGCCAGATACTTCAGGATCGCCGAGGATTCCCCCAGGCCACCAGATAGGGGCCGATGCCGTTGGGGTTCACGGCCAGGTAGGAAGCCTCCCGGTTGGCGTGGGTCATCAGGTCCACATGCTCGCGTTCGAGCAAGATGCCGGCCTCGGCGGCGAACAGCATCACCGGGCGCGAGGTGGTGGAGATAGGGTCACAATAGAGTTTCATAAGCCGTCTTGTTCTTGTGACGGCTGCGGGAGGCGGGGGTTTATTTCGCCGAACGCGGGTCATCAATCAGCGGTCTTGCAGTAGAGCTCTGCACAAATGCAGAATGGCGAACATGTTCGATTGGAATGACCTGAAAGCCTTCCTGGCCGTGGCGCGCGGCGGTTCGACCCTGGCCGCCTCCAAGACCCTGAAGATCAACTAGACCACGGTGGCGCGGCGCATCGAGGCCCTGGAGGCCAGTGTGGGCCTGAAGCTGTTCGAGCGCGGCCAGACCGGAAGTCGCCTGACCGAGGCCGGCGAGGACCTGCTGGCCGAGGCCGAACGCATGGAAGCCGCCGCCGAGGCCTTCGGCAGCCGGGCGGGCGCTCGTCAGCGGGGCTTGGCCGGAACCCTCAAGGTGACCTCAACCGAAATCCTGGCCAACCTGGCCATCACCCCGGCGCTCGGCGAATTCCGGCAGCTGTTCCCGGATGTGAAGATCGACCTGATCGTCAGCGACCTGCCGCTCGATCTGGCCGCTGGTGAAGCCGACGTGGCGATCCGCTCCGGCATCGCGCTCACGGTCTCCGACCTGGTGGCCCGCAAGCTCGCCGACTTCGATTTCGCCCTCTACTGCAGCCGTGACTACGCCGTCCGGCGTGGGGTGCTGGCTGATCTGGACGACCTGAAGAACCACGACCTGATCGGCGGGGACGGCAGCCACCTGCCCTTGCCCGGCATGCGCTGGATGTTCGAGCGTGCGGGCGGCGTGGAGCCGGCCCACATCTCCAACTCCATGACCAACCTCAATATCGCGGTGAAGGCGGGTCTGGGAATCGCGCGGGTCGGCTGCCTGTTGTCCGATCTCGATCCGGATTTGATCCAGTGCTCGGAGCCGATGCCTGAGCTGCGGGCCGGCTCCTGGGTGGTGACCCGGCCCGAGCTGAAGGACGCGCCGCGGGTGCGCGCCTTCATCGATTTCATCGTCCCCCACTTCGCCGCCCTGCGCCGCAGCCTGGAGGCCAAGGGCGCGGCGATGAAGGCCGAGAAGGCCGCCGCGGTGGTGGCCTTTCCGAAGACGGCTTAGCTCAATGTGTCATCCCGGTTTCCGCGCTAACGGAAGACCGGGACCCAGAAGCACTGACTTATCCGGTACGTCCCGCGCATATGGGTCCCGGACAAGCCCTACGGGCTCTCCGGGATGACAGATGAGGGCGGCGGCCGATTCTAATCCGCCAGCTTCACCAGCATCTTGCCGGCGTTGAGGCCGTTCAGCAGGCCGATCAGGGCGGCCGGCGCGTTGTCGATGCCGTCCAGGACGGTCTCCTGATACTTCACCTGGCCGCTCTTCAGCCAGCCGGCCATGTCGCGCTGGAAGTCGCCGTACATGTGCATGAAGTCGGTGCCCACGAAGCCGCGCAGCATCACCCGCGAATAGATGATGTTGGACAGGTTCGAGACGTTGGAGTGGCCGGAATTGTAGCCTGAGATGAATCCGCAGACGGGGATGCGGCCGAGCGTGTTCATGCGGCGCAGGGCGGCCTCCAGGTGATCGCCGCCGACATTGTCGAAATAGACGTCGATACCCTTGGGGGTGGCGGCCTCCAGCTCGGTGCGGATCGGGGCGTCCTTGTAGTTGATCACCGCGTCGAGCCCGACCTCGTCCTTCAGCCAGGCGGCCTTCTCGGCCGTGCCGGTGGAGCCGACCACGTAGCAGTTCTTGATCTTGGCGATCTGGGCGGCGATGGAGCCCACGGCCCCGCCGGCGGTGGAGACGAAGACCTGCTCGCCTTCCTTCAGGGCGCCAATGTGCAGCAGGCCGCCGTAAGCCGTGAAGCCAGTCATGCCCATGGCGTGCATGTGGGTGGTGAGCGACAGGCCCGGATCGGGGGTGAGTTTGGTCAGGCCCTTGCCGTCGGAGGTGAAGTACTCGCGGAAGCCCAGGCGGTTGGAGACCAGGTCACCGACGGCGTAGTCGCCATTCTTGGACTGGACGACGCGGCCCAGCGCCCCGCCCATCATGGCCACGCCCAGGTCCTGGCCGGCGGTCAGGCGCGGCCGCATGGCCGGGTCCACCGACATGTAGAGGTTCCGCACCAGCACCTCGCCGTCGGCGGCGTCGGGCACATTGGTCTCGACGATCTGAAACTGATCGACGGTGGGCATCGCCTTGGGGCGCTCGATGAGGTGGACTTCGCGGCTGACGGGCATGGCGCCCTCCCATTTTGGAATTTGAAAAACAGAATTCTTTAGCGCCGGTCCGGAAATGCGGTGGACCGCGCGGGGTGTTCTCTCACAGCCAGCGCACCCTAGGGAAGGGCGTCGCCCCAATCGAGCCGCCGCGCCCAGGCATAGGCGGCCTTGTCGCGGCGCGGCACGTCGGCCAGCTCGGCGGTTCCGGCCGGCGTGCAGAGCTTGAAGGTGATGGCGGGCTTGGCCACCCGCGGCGGGGCCAGGATGCGGGCTGTGCGCGCCAAGGTCGGGACGCCGGGCCGGACGGCGACGAGGTAGCTGAACTTCTCGTCCTCGAAGGGCAGGTCGGCGCCCTTGGCCAGGCGGTGGTCGCGGGAGCGGGGCAGGCGCTGGACGAAGTGGCACCAGTCGGGCGCGATGAGAGGACAGGCCAGGGCGTGGGGGCAGGGGGCCAACAGCTCGGCGCCCGCCGCGATCAGGGTCGCGCGCGCAGCCAGGATACGGCGATAGCCGTCCGGCGTGCCGGGCTCGATCAGGGCCAGCATGCCGTCGGTGGCGGCCCAGAGCGCCCGCACCGTCTCGGCTTGGCGGGCAGGGGCGATCTCGGCCAGGGCGTAGCTGGCGGTCACCAGGTCGGCCTGGGGCCAGTCGGTGGCCGGCGCCGTGAGATCGCCGCGCAGAAAG
>JAYVDG010000346.1:0-5320 GCA_043749525.1 Phenylobacterium sp. | reverse complement strand
GCAGATGCGGGTCTTCCTGCCGCCGGGCTTCCAGCAATGGGACGCGGTGATGGTCGAGGTCGCCGAGGCCCTGGCGCAGTTCGCCGGGTCATGACGGGTCCGTCGGACACCGGCCAGTCAAGCCGCGCAATCCCGCCGGTCGTACTGATCTATGGCGTCCTGGGGCTGGCGCCCTTCCTGGCGCCCCCGCTGGTCGGCCGCCTTGCGCCGGATCTCTCCGGTCTGGCGGCCACCGGGCTGGCGCTCTACGGCGGCCTCATCCTCTCCTTCCTGGGCGGCGCGCGCTGGGGGATCGCGGTCGCCGAGGACCAGCCTCGGGCCTCCACCGTCACCCTGGCCATGATCCCGACCCTCGTGGGCCTGGCCCTGCTGCTGCTCCCGCCGGCGGCCCAGACGGCGAAGCTGGCGGGACTGGCCGCGGCCCTCACCGTCCATCTGGCATGGGACCTGCGCAGCCTGGGCCTGCCGTCCTGGTACGCCTCCCTGCGAACCCTGCTAACCGCCGGCGCCTTGGTGGGACTGGTCGCCGGGGCCGTGCTGCTGCGAGGCTGAGATGGCGGCGAGCCTGGCGATCGTCATCGGCGGCTCCGGCGGGATTGGCCGGGCGCTCGCTCGACGTCTGAGCGACAGCCCCGCCCATGATCTCGTTCTCTCGATTTCCCGGCGGCGGCCTGAAGGCTGGATCGACACGCCGCGCCAAGCCTGGATCGCGGCCGACATCCTGGACGAGGAGAGCCTGGCCCGCGCCGCGCAACACGCGGCCGGCCTCGGCGCGCCCCGCCGCATCCTGGTGGCCACGGGGCAGCTTCACGGTCCGGGGCTGGCGCCGGAAAAGACCATGCGATCCCTCGACCTCGCCGCGCTCACCGCCCTGTTCGCCACCAACGCCGTGGGACCGGCCCTGGCCGCCAAGCACTTCCTGCCCCTGACCCTCCGGGACCAGCCGAGTGTCTTCGCCGCGCTCTCAGCTCGGGTCGGCAGCATCGGCGACAACCGGCTGGGCGGCTGGTACGGCTACCGCGCCTCCAAGGCGGCCCTCAACATGTTGATCCGCACCCTGGCGATCGAGCACCGTCGAACCCGACCGCTCGGCCTGTGCGTCGCCCTGCACCCTGGCACGGTCGACACCGACCTCAGCGCGCCGTTCCAGGGCGGCGTGGCGCCGGAGGCCCTCTTCTCCCCAGAGCGTTCGGCGCAGGCCCTGCTGGAGGTGCTGGACACCCTTGGCGCAGACGACAACGGCGGGTTCTTCGCCTGGGACGGGACGCCCATCGCCTGGTGACGGCGGCGGAACGGGCGGTCTGGCGGCGGGTTAAGTCCTGTGTCGAACGCCCTTCCCGGGCGTCGTAGCCCAGGAGTTCAGCCCATGCCCGGCCCCACCGAGTTCGAGGACGGCACCGACGGCCAGGATCAGGCCGAGGCGATGGACGAGACCGTCCTCGACGACCGCGAGCAGATCGGCGAGATGCGCACCTTCGAGGAGCTGCCCGAGGTGCTCGACGTCACCCATGAGCCCGAGGATGAGGACGACGAACTGTTGGCCGACAACGACGAGCCGGGCCCCGACGATGTCGAAGGTCCCTTCGTGGTCCATGCCGGCGAGAGCGACGACGACCTCGACAAGCGCATCGACGAGGGGCTGAAGGAGAGCTTGCCCGCCTCCGACCCGCTTTCGGTGACGCGGCGTGAGGATTAGCCACAACGCCAATTAGCGCAGGGCGCGACGTTCATGCCGCTTGAATGTCGCGGCTGTCCCTTTAGGTTGGCCCCAGGTTGAAACATTTGTTCGAGCGCGAGCGTCTTTTTACGCCCGCCCCTGGGGAGCCCAATTATGAGCGAGCGTCAGCGTTTTGAAGGCACCGACAATTACGTCGCCACCGAAGACCTCAAGGTGGCCGTCAACGCCGCCATCGCGCTTGAGCGTCCGCTGCTGATCAAGGGTGAGCCCGGCACCGGTAAGACCGTCCTGGCCTTCGAGATCGCCAAGGCGCTCGGCGCCGAGATGATCACCTGGCACATCAAGTCCACCACCAAGGCGCACCAGGGCCTGTACGAATACGACGCCGTCACCCGCCTGCGCGACAGCCAACTCGGCGACGAGCGCGTGAAGGACGTGAAAAACTACATCAAGAAGGGCAAGCTCTGGGAGGCCTTCACCTCCGACAAGCGCCCCGTCCTGCTGATCGATGAGATCGACAAGGCCGACATCGAGTTCCCGAACGACCTGCTGCAGGAACTCGATCGGATGGAATTCTACGTCTACGAGACCAATGAGACGATCAAGGCCGAGGTCCGCCCGATCGTGATCATCACCTCCAACAACGAGAAGGAACTGCCGGACGCCTTCCTGCGCCGCTGCTTCTTCCACTACATCCGCTTCCCGGAAGCCGAGACGATGAACGAGATCGTCGAAGTCCACTATCCCGGCATCAAGCAGAAGCTGGTCGCCGAGGCGCTGCGCATCTTCTACGACATGCGCAAGGTGCCGGGCCTGAAGAAGAAGCCCTCCACGTCGGAATTGCTCGACTGGCTGAAGCTGCTGATGGTCGAGGATATCGACGCCGCGTCGCTGGCCGAGAAGGATCCCACCAAGCTGATCCCGCCGCTGCACGGCGCCCTGCTGAAGAACGAGCAGGACGTGCATCTGTTCGAGCGCCTGGCCTTCCTAGCCCGCCGCGAAGGTGCGGGTTCGCGTCCGGGGCAATAACGCTTACGACGAATTCACTCGACCAAATCGAGGGCTCCGGTCACCGTTCCATGCGAACGGGATCGGAGCCCTTTTTTGTTATGAAGACCCTGCTGTTGCTGGCCGCCTCGGCCCTGACGCTCGCCGCCTGTCAGAGGACCGCCACCCTTTCGGCCAAGCTGGACTGCCCCCACAACGAGGGGGGCTTGACCCTGGTGAGCGCCGCGGCCGACGGACAAAGCTGCATCTACCGCGAAAGCGGCGGCGCGGAGGTGACCCTCACCCGCATGGCCGTGAAGAGCAGCGCCATGGCGACCCTGGCCTCGCTGGAAGCCGAGTTGAAGACCCTCGGCGGCGCGCCCACCGGCGCCTCCAGCGCCGACAAGGCCAATTTGGCCTCGGCCGGTACGTCGGCGGAAGCCGCGCGCGTCGAGGCCAAAGCCCGCGCCGACGCCAAGATCGACGCGGACGCCGAGGCTGACGAGGTGAAGGGTGACCGCCCGACGCTCCAGGCCAAGGTTGAGGACAACGAAGACGGCAGCGAGCGCACCCAGGTCGACTTCCCGGGCCTGCACATCAAGGCCGACGCCGACAAGGCCGATGTCCATGTCGGCCCCATCCATATCGACGCCGACGGCGATAACTCCACGGCCACCATCAAGCTGTACCGGGACGTCCGCCTGCGCGGCGAGGCGCTGTCGCGGGTGAAGCGTGGTATGCGCGCCACCTTCATCTATGCGGGCGATGACCTGTCTGGCGGCTACAAATATCTGGGCTACGAGGCCTCAGGCCCCAAGACCGGGCCGATCACGGTGGCCATCGTGAAATCGACCTCCGAAAGCCAGCACAACGACATGTACGACGACGTCAAGAAGCTGGTCCGCCGAAACGGCGGCGCTTGATCCCGGCGTCGCAAGCCGTCACCGAACTCTTGAGACCCGCGCCTGACGCATAACCCGCCGGGTATGCCAGTCCTGGCCGTTCCCGGCGCGGCCGGCTTGACGTCGCCATGGCACAGAGGCGAGGTTCCAGACGGTGCTTGACCGCCACATATCTCGATGGCTATACGTTAATCCATAGCCACGAGGTTATTGATCCGACATGACGACCGCCCAGGACGTCCTCTTCAGAACCCTCGCCGATCCCACCCGGCGGGCTCTCTTCGAACGGCTGTGCCGCGAGGGCGAACAGACGGTGGGGGCCCTGACCGCCCAGGCCGGGGTCTCGCAGCCGGCCGTCTCCAAGCACCTCGGGGTGCTGATGCGGGCAGGACTGGTGCGCGACCGCCACGAAGGCCGCCGAACCCACTACAGCGCCCAGCTCGACGCCCTGGCGCCCCTGGTCGACTGGACCAGCCAGATGGCCGGGTTCTGGAAAAGGCGGTTCGATGACCTGGAAGACCTGCTGAAAAGGATGGACCAATGACCAGCGCCGCCACCGAAACGCTCTCCGTCGTCGTGGAGCGCGAGATCGCCTATCCGCCGGAGAAGATCTGGCGCGCCCTGACCCAACCGCACCTTATTGAGGATTGGCTCATGAAGACCGACTTCAAGCCCGTCGTGGGCCACAGCTTCAAGCTCAGCGCGAACTGGGGCGCCGTCGACTGCCAGGTGCGTACGCTCGAGACGAACAAGACGCTCTCCTACACCTGGGACGCCATGGGTCTGGAGAGTGTCGTCACCTGGACGCTCACCCCCGCCAGCACCGGGACCCATCTGCGGATGGAGCAGGTTGGCTTCCGGCCCGATCAACAGCAGGCCTACAGGGGCGCCACTGCCGGGTGGCCGCGGTTCTTCGACGGACTGGAGCAGGTGCTGGCGCGGGCCGACTAGGGTCGGTCCGTGGCGCGCCTTCAGAGGAGATCAGACTTGATTCGGCAGGTTCATCGCTGGGTGTGCATCGCCTTCACGGCGGGCGTCACCGCCAACATCGTCGCCATCTTCGTTCTGAAGTAGGAGAAGCCCAACCTGTGGGTGGGGCTCTCGGCCCTGCTGCCCCTGGTCTTGCTCCTGCTCACCGGTCTGTACATGTTCGCGCTGCCCTATGCCGCCCGGCGGCGCGGCGGGCGACCCACCGGCGGATCGGAGTGAAAGCGATGGCGACCATGAAGGCCAATGGCGGTGCTCAGACCGAGGACAGCGGGCGTTCCCCCGCTCAGCTCATCGATGCGCGGATCAAGGATCTGGGCGACTGGCGCGGCGAGATGCTCGCACGGCTTCGTGCGCTCATCCACCAGGCCGACGCCGATGTGGTCGAGGAATGGAAGTGGCGCGGGGTTCCGGTGTGGTCGCACGACGGCATCATCACCACCGGCGAGACCTACAAGGCCGTGGTGAAGCTGACCTTCGCCAAGGGGGCGGCGCTGGAGGACCCGTCAGGTCTGTTCAATTCCAGCCTTGAGGACAATACCCGCCGCGCCATCGACTTCCACGAGGGCGAGACGGTCGACGAAGAGGCGTTCAAGGCGCTGGTCGGCGCCGCCGTCGCTCTAAACGCCGCGCGTCCCGCCCGCGCGCCGAAGAAGCCCAAGACCGCCTAGCATTATAGTTGCAGTCGCGTCTGGATGTGGGTGCGTCGAGCGGCGGCTTGCTGGGCGCGTCGCCAGAGCGACGAGGCGATGACCTCGGCGGGTAG
>JAYVDG010000345.1:0-5338 GCA_043749525.1 Phenylobacterium sp. | reverse complement strand
ACGGCGTCCTGCACGGCAAGGGTTCGGAGGCTCACAAGGCCGCCGTGACCGGCGACACCGTCGGCGACCCCTACAAGGACACCTCGGGCCCCGCGGTGAACCCGATGATCAAGATCACCAACATCGTGGCTCTGCTGCTGCTCGCCATTCTTGCGGCGCACTGACGGCTAAGCCCGTCTGAGGCAAAACTGAAGACGCCCCGGAGAGTGATCTCCGGGGCGTCCTTCTTTGGGTCGATGCTGTCGTGCAGGGCTTAGCGGCGATCGCCCGGACGGCTGCCGGGAACGCCCTCGTCCTCGTTGGGCAGCGCGGTGCCGCGTCCGACCGTGCCGATCAGCTGTTCGAAGATGGTCAGCTCGCGGCCCCGGGTCGGGGTCTCACGGCCATTGAAGGCGATGACCTTGCCGTCCTTCAGGCTGTACTGGCTGACGCTCTCCACCAGCTCGGTGTCCTTGTTGAAGGCGATGGCGGTGACGTCGCGCCGCGTGGTCTTCGGAATGCGGAAGGCCACGGTCTCCTTGATCTGGTCGATATAGAACCAGACATTCGGATCGAAGGTCGAGGTGGCGGAGGGCGAACCGAGCCGGCCGCGGACAATCGACTTGGTGTCGGTCCCCACCTTCACGTCCTTGGGATTGGCGTCGATCGCCTGGAACCCCGAATAGGTGGTGATCGGCGCGCAGGCGGCCGTGGCCATGAGACCGGCGGCGATTGCGGCGAAGGCGACACTGCGAAACATGTGCGGATCAGACCCGTTCAATTTTCCTGGGCTTTGACCTATCGGTCGCGGCCCCTTACTGCAATGCCGCCCTTAAAGACCTCTCAGGGCGAAATCGAGGCCGATATGCTTCTGGACCGTTTGTTCCGCACAAAGCCCGCCCTGACCGCCGGCCGCGCGCTCTATGCCGCCGTGGTCGATCAGTCGCGCACGCCGGCCATCTATGAGGTCTATGGCGCGCCCGACACCGTCGAGGGCCGCTTCGAGATCTATACCCTGCACGTCTTCCTGCTGCTGGATCGCCTGAAGCGCCAGGGGCCGCAGGCCAGCGACACCGCCCAGGCCCTGTTCGACACCTATGTCTCGTCGCTGGACGACGCCCTGCGGGAGATGGGGGTCGGCGATCTTTCGGTGGGTAAGAAGATGCGCAAGCTGGGCGAGGCCTTCTACGGCCGGGTGAAATCCTACGAGACTGCCTTCGAGTCGCTGTCGGACACCGCCGCTTTGAACGCCCTGCTGCTGCGGACGGTCTATGCCGAGACCGAGTCGGCCGCCCTGCTGAAGCTGGCGGACTATGTGGTCGCCCAGCGCGCGGCTCTGGCCGAAGAGCCGCTGGAGCGCCTGCTGGCCGGCGATGTCGCCTGGAGCCCCGCATGAAGCGCGCCTGGAGCCAAACGATGCGGCTGCAGGAGCTCTCCAAGAGCCCGGTGAAGGTGCATCTGGCGCCCGACGCCGAGACCCGCGCCCTGATCGCCAAGGAGATCGGCCTGGAGAGCCTGCCGGCCCTCACCGCCGACATCACCGTTCACGCCTGGTTGGATGGGGCGGAGATCCTGGGCCAGCTCGACGCCGTGGTGGAGCAGATCTGCGGCGTCAGCCTGGACGCGTTCGAACAGCCGCTCACCGCCGACATCGAATTCCGGGTGGTGCCCGCAGGCAGTCCGAATGCGCCGGCTGAGTCGGAGGCCGCCACGGTCGAACTTGAATTCGATCCTGACGAACTCGATCCGCCCGACGTCCTGGCCGACGAGGAGATCGACCTCTCGGCCTACCTCATCGAGCAGCTGGCGCTGGAGATCGATCCCTTTCCCCGCAAGCCCGGAGCGGTCTTCGACTATCAACCCGACACCGCCGACCTGTCGCCCTTCGCCGCGCTGAAGAAGCTGAAGGGGGAGGGCGAATGATCGCGCCCACCCTGCGCGGTTTGCATCGCCTTGCCTGGGCTGTATCGTCCCGGCTCCGTCGCAACAGGGGGCTGGACGCCGCGTTTTGACCCGAACCCTCGTCATTTCCATCGATGCCATGGGCGGCGACCACGGACCTTCCGTGACCGTCCCCGCCCTGGCGCTCGCCGCCAAAGCCATGCCGGCCAGCACGCGCTTCCTGGTGCACGGCGACGAGGCGGCGCTCGAGCCTGAGTTCGCCCGGCACCCGGCGCTGAAGGCCCAGGTCGAGGTCCGCCACACAGACAAGGTCGTCGCCTCGGAAGAAAAGCCCGCCGTCGCCCTGCGCCGCGGCAAGGGCAGCTCCATGTGGAACGCCGTCGAGGCGGTGAAGGTCGGCGAGGCCGTGGCCGCCGTCTCCTCCGGCAACACCGGCGGCCTGATGGCCATCTCCAAGCTGATCCTGCGGATGAGCGTCGATGTCGACCGCCCCTGCCTGGTGGCCAGCTGGCCGGGCGCCAAGGGCCTGACCACGGTGCTGGACGTGGGCGCCAATATCGACTGCGACGCCGAGCGCCTCGTGGAGTTCGCGATCATGGGCGAGGCCTTCCACCGCGCCTTCCACGGGGTAGCCAAGCCCACCGTCGGCCTGGTCAATGTCGGCTCCGAGGACGTGAAGGGCCACGAGGAGGTGCGCCTGGCGCACGCCATCCTGCGTTCGGGCAAGTTCGACCTGGACTATCGTGGCTTCATCGAGGGCGACGACCTGTCGAAGAACACCGTCGATGTCGCCGTCACCGACGGCTTCACCGGCAACATCATGATGAAGGCCGCCGAGGGCACCGGACGCTATTTCGAGGCCGAGCTGCGGGCGGCGCTCACCAGTTCGCTGATCGCCACCGCGGGCGCGCTGCTGGCCCGGTCCGGCCTGCGCAAGTTTGGGCAAAAACTGAACCCGCCCCGGGCGGCGCCACTCCTTGGCCTCAACGGTGTGGTGGTGAAGTCGCACGGGGGCGCCAAGGCCCAGGACTTCGCTGACGCCATCCTCATGGCCGCCAGCTTTTCGCAAAGCGACTTCGCCACCGAGGTCGAAAAGAATATGACGCGGCTTACCGCCGCCGTGGCCGAGTCGAGTGCGCCGGCCGCCGATGGAGCTGCAACCGTTGACTAAAGTCCTGCGTAGCGTCGTGACCGGAGTCGGCGGCTATCTGCCCGACGAGATCGTCACCAATGCCGACCTCTCCAAGATCGTCGACACCACTGACGAGTGGATCATCGAACGCACCGGCATCCGCCAGCGCCACCGCGCCGCGCCGGACCAGCCAGTGTCCGACCTGGCGGTGGAAGCCGCCAAGAAGGCCCTGGCCGCCGCCGGCAAGACCCCGGCCGATGTCGACCTTATCATCGTGGGCACCACCACCCCGGACCTGACCTTCCCGGCCGTGGCCACCATCGTGCAGCGCAAGCTGGGCTGCCCGGTGGGCATCGCCTTCGACGTCCAGGCGGTCTGCTCGGGATTCGTCTACGCGCTGTCCACCGCCGACGGCTTCGTGGCCCGCAACCGCTCCAAGTGCGCCCTGGTGATCGGGGCCGAGACCATGACCCGGCTGATGGACTGGACCGACCGCGGCACCTGTGTGCTGTTCGGCGACGGGGCCGGCGCCGTGGTGCTGGAGCCGGGCGAAGGCGAGGGGACCACACAGGACCGCGGCCTGCTGGGCTTCGCTCTGCGCGCCGATGGCACCAAGCAGGACCTGCTCTATGTCGATGGCGGGGTCTCCACCAACGGCCAGATCGGTCACCTGCGCATGCAGGGCAACCAGGTCTTCCGCCACGCCGTGGTCAACATCTCCGAGGCCGTGGTGGCCGCCGCCGCTGACGCGGGCGTCAATGTCGCCGACGTCGACTGGTTCATCCCTCACCAGGCCAACCAGCGCATCCTCGAGGGCGTGGCCCGCCGGCTGGGCATCGACGAGAAGAAGGTCATCTCCACGGTGGCCAAGCACGCCAACACCTCGGCGGCCTCCATTCCCCTGGCGCTCTACGAAGGGATCAGCGACGGCCGCATCAAGCCCGGCCAACTGCTGCTGCTGGAGGCCATGGGCGGCGGCCTCACCTGGGGCGCCTGCGTCGTGCGCTTGTAGGCGAAAGCTTCAAGTCTGTCCCCGGTTACGCCTTGAAGTCTTTGACCTGATGCGACAATCAGGTCATGACGGTTATCCGACGTTCCCGCGTTTGCGGCCCGTCGACAGTGGTTCAGTAGGGGCAGGGGCGAGGATGAAGGGCGCGACGGTAACGCGAGCCGACCTGTGCGAGGCGGTTCACGAAGAGGTGGGCCTGACCCGCCAGGATTGTTCCGAATTGGTCGAGCGCACGCTCGAACTGGCCGCCCAGGCCCTGGAGCGCGGAGAACAGGTCAAGCTTTCGGGCTTCGGCGTGTTCCAGGTGCGCGCCAAGCGGGCCCGCATGGGCCGCAACCCCAAGACCGGCGAACCCGCCGCGATCGAACCTCGGCGCGTGATTGGTTTCCGCGCTTCGCAGGTCATGAAGGCGCGAGTAGACCGCGCCCTCGGAAAGTAGCGAGAGGCCCCCCGTGGCCAAGGGCCCGGACGCCTTTCGCACCATTTCGGAAGCGGCCGACGAGCTGGGCGTGCCCCAGCACGTGCTCAGGTTCTGGGAGACCAAGTTCTCCTTCATCCGCCCCATGAAGCGGGCCGGGGGGCGCCGGTTCTACCGCCCGCAGGACATCTCGATGCTGCGCGGGGTCAAGACCCTGCTGCACGAAGACGGCTACACCATCAAGGGCGTCCAGCGCCTGCACAAGGAACATGGGCTCAAGCGCCTGCTCTCGGCCGCCAGCGGGGAGGGCGCGACGCCCCCCGCGCCGGTGCGCGATGAAGGGCCCGGCCTTGGTCTCTCCAATCTCCGCCTGGGCGCCGTCGACCGCGAGCGCCTTGTCTTTGCCCTCGACGACCTCCAGGCCGCCAAGCGCCGCCTGGACGCGCTCCTGAAGCGCTAGGCGTTCTTCGCTACGAACGCGCAGTACCGGTCCAGCAGCAGTGGCCAGCCGTACTCGCTCACCATCTCCGCCCGATAATCCTCCGCGCCCTCGCCATGACGCTCGAAGGCGCGGTGCGTGAGGGTGACGGCTGTGGCGGCTCCGGCCTGCGCGAACCGCACCTCAACCATGCTGGCCAGGTCCGGATTGGGCTGCGGCGTGGAGTCGGGCGCGATCTGCCAGAGGAAGGCCAGGTGCGCGCCGGAATCGAAGATGAGGGTGCGGCCCCAGTCGACGCGAAAGCCGTGCGGGCCGATCTCGGTGCAAAGTTCGCCCTCGGCCCCGCCGATCCCGATGAAGGCGGGCGCCCCGCCGTCCTGTCCGTTGAAGGTGTAGTCGCTGGGCCACCAGTCGCCGAAGCGGGCTTGGAACAGGTCGAAGGCGCGCTCGGGAAGGGCC
>JAYVDG010000344.1:0-5339 GCA_043749525.1 Phenylobacterium sp. | reverse complement strand
TCATGACCAACCCCCGCATCCTGTCCCTCGAGGGCGTCGAGAACTTCCGCGACTACGGCGGCTATGCCGTGCGTGGGGGACGCATCAGTTCGGGCCAGCTGTTCCGCGCCGCCCATCAGGCCCGCGCCACGCCCGCCGATCTGGCGGCCATGGCGGCGCTGAAACTCGCCACGGTGGTGGATCTGCGCCGGCCCCGCGAGCGGGACAATGATCCCAGCCTGCGCCACGACGGCTTCTCGGCGGAGGTCATCCAGTGCGATCTCGGCGACCAGACCGAGGCGCCGCACGTGGCCTTCCTGCGCGAGACCGACCTGACGCCGGAAAGCGCCCGGGCCTTCTTCCTCGACTACTACGACAAGGCGCCCTTCGAGCCGCGGCACCTGGAGCTGTTCGGCCGCTACTTCGCGGCCCTGGCGGCGGGCGCGGGTCCGGTGCTGATCCATTGCACGGCGGGTAAGGACCGCACCGGTCTGCTGGCGGCCCTCACCCACCACATCCTCGGCGTCCATGCCGATGACGTGCGCGAGGACTACCTGCTGACCAATGTGGCGGCCCGGGTGGACGCCCGCCTGCCGATGATCACCGAGGCGCTGGAGAAATCCCTGGGCAAGCGGCCTTCGGAAACCGCCGTTCGCGCCTTCCTGGGCGTGGACGCCCTCTATCTGGACGCCGCCTTCGCCTCGATCGCCGTCCGCAGCGGCTCGGTGGAGGCCTATCTCGATGGCATCGGGGCGGACGCGGAAGCCCGTGAGGCCATCCGCGCCCGGTTGATCAGATAGAGTCTTTGCTTGTCGCGTGACGGGCGCCGAAACCGGTTTCCACTTTCGGCTGTCACGCTCCGCTAGGTCGCCTCCGCGATAAGCCCGTCCAGCTCCGCCCCCGGCTGACCCGCCGGCGCGGCCTGGGCCGCCTTTTCGCGGCGGCGTTCGCGCAGGATGGCCTGGGTGGCGTCGTAGCTCTTCCGGTTGATCTTGTAGCGGCCGTAGAAGAACACCGCGATCAGGCCGGGAATGGCCGCCAAGGGGGCGTCCACCAGGGCCAGGTCCATAAGGGTCTGGCGGTCCACATGGCCGGGCTGGGCCTTTTCCGGGAAGGCCACGATGTCCAGGGCCACGCCGGCGAAGAAGTGGCCGATGGCGCTGTCGATCTTCGAGAACAGGGCGCGGGTGGAATAGAGCACCCCCTCCTGGCGATAGCCGTAGCGGACCTCGTTCTCATCGGCGATGTCGGCCAGGGCGGACATGACGCTGATGCTCATGATGCTGGCCACGCAGGAGCCCAGGCCCGTGAAGACGATGATCAGCGGCAGCAGCATCGGCTGACCCGGTTCCGGGAAGACCCCGAGGATCCGCAGCACCGGAGCGATGGCCGGGATCGTCGAGAGCAGGACGCAGGTGACGATGATGGCGATCTTCTTGTCGAACCGCCCATGCAGGCGGGCCGCCGTGGCGAAGCCCAGGAAGTAGCCGCTCATGGTGCCGATCACGAACCAGCGGATCTGCTCGGAGTTGAACTCCCAGAAGAAGGTGTTCATGTAGATCCCCAGCCCCTGGCGGATCCCCAGCATCAGGGACAGGAAGAAGTAGGCGATCAGCAGATAGACATAGTTCCGGTTCGAGAACGCGCTGCCCATGTCCTTCATGAACTCGAAGGGGGTGAAGGCCGGCAGGTCGTCCGGGGTCTTGGGCAACAGCGGGATACGGTCGCGGGTGAACCAGGCCGAGGCGAACAGCAGCACCAGGCCCGACCCCGCGATGGCCATGGCGAAGGGCGCATAGGCGTGGGGGTTCAGCAGGCCGCGCGGATACTCAGCGGTCTTGTGGAAGAAGAAGGTCAGGGCCACGAAGCTGGCCCCGGCGGCGCCCAGCATGCCCAACAGGTTGTTCCAGCTCATCACCCGGCTGCGCTCGGTATAGTCGCTGGAAAGCTCGCCCCCCAGCGCCAGATGCGGCACGTGATAGACGGCCATGAAGACCCGCAGGGTGACGATGAAGCCCGCGAACCAGACGAACAGCCAGACAGGGGCGAAGTGGGCCGGCGGGTTGAACAGCGCCAGGATGCACAGGGCCACCGGGATCGGCGCGATGTACATGTAGAGGTGGCGGCGGCCGAGCTTGCCGCGCGTGCGGTCTGACAGCGAGCCGACGATGGGGTCGGCGAAGCCGTCCAGCACCAGGCTGACGGTGATGGCCAGCCCCGCCAGCGTCGCGGGCAGCCCCAGGACCTGATTGTAATAGAACATCGCATAGCCGCCGACGGCGGCCAGCGTGATGCTCTCGGCGCCGGCGCCGAGGCCGAAGAAGAACTTGGTTCGAAGGGGAACGCGCGCGCCTGTCTGCGCCGAACTGGCCATTATGGTTTCCTGCAAAAATGAGCGCCGGACGTGCCGCCGGATGAATTCGCCTATCAGGGTATGCGAATGCGGCGGTGTCAATCGGCCCCGACGTCAGGCGGCGGGCGCCGGGGCTTCAGGCGCCGACCTGCTCTAACTGCTACCCACCCGATCTTCAAAGCGCTTCGGCGAGTGAATTTTCCCACACTGTGCGGACCCGAGGGCCGCCGCCGACGGATTGCGCAGGGCCGCCTGGGTATAACTTTGTTTTTCAGAAAGTCCGTTGGCGCACCCGACACGATTCGAACGTGTGACCTTTGCCTTCGGAGGGCAACGCTCTATCCAGCTGAGCTACGGGTGCGTTTCGGAAACGCGCTTCTAGCGGAAAGCCGCGCGGAACGGAAGGCTCAGGCGTCGATGGCGGCGGGGGCCGAGGTCAGCGATACGAAGACGTCCTCCAGGTCCGGGTCCTCGGTGGCGATGTCCTTGATGTGCAGGCCTGCGGCGCGCACGGCGGCCAGCACCTGCTCCACGCTGGACTGGCCCGTGCGGTAGGAGACGGCGAAGGCGCCGGCGGCCCGCAGCCTGGTGTCGAAGCCCGGCAGGGTCGGGGCCTGCGTCACCGGCTCCTCCGGCGTCACCACCACGTTGCGGATGTCCATGCGGGCCAGCAGGGTGGCGGTGGGCTCGCAGGCCACCACCTCGCCGCGGTTGACGATGGCGATCTGGTCGCAGAGCTCCTGGGCCTCTTCCAGGTAGTGGGTGGTGAGCACGATGGTCACGCCCTTGCGGTTCAGCTCCACCACATAGGCCCAGAGCTGCTTGCGCAGCTCGACGTCCACCCCGGCGGTGGGCTCGTCGAGGATCAGCACCGGCGGATTGTGGGTCATGGCCTTGGCCACCATCAGGCGGCGCTTCATGCCACCCGACAGCTGGCGGACATAGGCGTTGGCCTTGTCGCCGAGGCCGAGCGCGTTGAGCAGCTCCATGGTGCGGCGCTCGCTGGCGGGCACGCCGTACATGCCGGCCTGAACCTCCAGGCTCTCGCGCGGGGTGAAGAAGGGGTCGGCGGCGATTTCCTGCGGCACCACCCCGATGGCGGCCCGCGCGTCGCGGGGGCGTTCGTCGATGTCGCGGCCCCAGATCGACACCGTGCCGGAGGTCTTCTTGCAGAGCCCCGCCAGGATGTTGATGAAGGTCGACTTGCCCGCCCCGTTTGGCCCCAGCAGGCCGAAGATCGAGCCGCGCGGGATGACCAGGTCGATCCCCTTCAGGGCCTGCATCTCACTGGTCGTCTTTGTGGCGGGATAGGTCTTCACAAGGCCCTTGGCCTCGATGGCGTAGTCTGGAAGGGTCATGCCGGACTTTTCGAAAACAGGCGCGATTGACGCGTAAAGCTATGGTCGCATACGTAGGGCGTGGCGGTCCGAAGTGGAAGCCGGTTCGGACGACCGTCACGCCTTGAAGTCTACGTTCAAGTTTTTGATCCTCAAAAACGTGGGCGCACGTGGGCGTATCTCCAAGCGCCCGCCGCCGGAGAGTTTGCATATGGCCCGTAAAGCCGCCCCCGTCCCCAACCAGGGCGTCCACGTCGAACCCATGCCCGCCAAGCCGGCCCTGGCCGCCAACCTGCCCGCGCCCGAAGTGGTGGTGGTGCGGACTGGCCGGATCGCCTGCGACGGCGTCGGCGGCGCGCTGGGCCACCCGCGGGTCTGGCTGGAGATGGGCGAGGCGACCTTCGTCGAGTGCCCCTATTGCGACCGCCGCTTCGTGCTAGCCGCCGGGACCGAAGGCCCCGAGGACGAGCGCCTGGCGCCGGGCGTCTATGAAGGGCCGCACGGCCACTAACTCAGACGCTGTCTGAGTCCGATATCCGCGAGCATGTCACGGCGGCGCTTCCTATATCCTCTGCACGATAAGAGGAGACGCCCATGAGCCAAGCCGCCGCCTTCAAGGCCCTGCACGCCGGTCCCGAAATCCTGGTCCTGCCCAATGCGTGGGACGCCGCCAGCGCCGCGACCATGGAGGACGTCGGCGCCAAGGCCGTGGCCACCTCCAGCGCCGCCGTCGCCTGGGCCCACGGCTATGCCGACGGGGACTTCTTCCCGGTCCCCCTGGTGATCACCGCCATCGCCGAGATCGCCCGGGTCCTCAAGGTCCCGCTGACCGCCGACATCGAGGGCGGTTACACCGACGACCTCGCTGAATTGGCCGAGACCATGAAGGCGGTGGTGGGCGCCGGCGCCGTTGGGATCAACCTGGAGGACGGCCGCCGTGACGCCGACCTCCATGCCCGCAAGATCGAGGCGACCCGCAAGGCCGCCGACCAGGCCGGCGTCGCCCTGTTCATCAACGCCCGCACCGATGTCTATCTGAAGGGCCTGGCGGAGGGCGAAGCCGCCAAGGCCGAGGTGCTTGCGCGGGCCAAGACCTACGCCGCCGCCGGCGCCGACGGCATCTTCATCCCCGGCCCCACCGACGGGGAGCTGCTGGCGGTCTTCGCCAAGCAGATCACCCTGCCGGTCAACGCCATGGCCCGCGGCGGCCTGCCCAACGCCGCCAAGCTGCAAGCGGCGGGCATCCGGCGGTTGTCCTCGGGCGGCGGCCTGTTCGCCGCGGCCTATGGAACCCTCGCCCGGGCCACGGGGGCCTATCTGAAGGACGGGGCGTCTGATCCCCTGACGCCGCTGTCGGAGGGCCTGCCCAGCTTCAACAAGCGCTTCGGCTAGCTCCGTCAGGGGCGCAGCACGGTGAGCTGGCGCGGGCCGGCGTTGGCGGCGGCGTGGGCCACCGCCGCGTTGGCCTCGTTCAGCGGGAACTCGGTCATCTCGAACTGAGAAAGGTCCACCAGGCCGGCACGGACCATCTGGATCATCCGGGGGATGGCCTCGCGCTCGTACATCCACTTGCCGCGCACGGTGATGTCGTTGTGCATCAGCCAGTTGTAGTTGAGGCCAAGGTCTCCGGTTTCGCCGCGCAGACCTCCCATCAGGATGATGCGACCGCC
>JAYVDG010000343.1:0-5368 GCA_043749525.1 Phenylobacterium sp. | reverse complement strand
ACCGTCGGAGCCGCCCCGCCGGCCGCCAGGGCGTCCTTGGCGATCTGCAGCGCGGGGAATCGCTCGTAGTCCGGCGCCTCGAAGGTGAGCTGGCCGATTTGGGCCAAATCGAGCTTTGGCGCGGGCCAGGGCAGACGGTCGGGCCAGGCCAGGGCGCAGGCGATGGGAGTACGCATGTCCGGCGCGCCGAGCTGGGCCAGGGTCGAGCCGTCGACATATTCCACCATGGAGTGGACGATGGACTGCGGGTGGACGATCACGTCGACCCGTTCCGGCGGCATGGCGAACAGATAGGCCGCCTCCACCATCTCCAGGCCCTTGTTCATCATGGTGGCCGAGTCGATGGAAATCTTGACCCCCATGTCCCACTTCGGGTGGGCCACGGCCTGCTCGACGCTGGCCAGGCGCATCTGATCGCGCGTCCAGCCCCGGAACGGGCCGCCCGAGGCGGTGAGCACCAGGCGCGAGACGTGCTGGGCGACCATGGGGTCGAAGACCTGGAAGATTGCCGAGTGCTCGGAATCCACCGGGATCACCACCCCGCCCGCCAGCTTGGCGATGCGCAGCAGCTGAGGCCCGGCGCAGACCAGGCTCTCCTTGTTGGCGAGCGCCACGATGGCGCCAGCCCGCGCGGCGGCCAAGGTCGGCCCCAGCCCCGCGAAACCGACGATGGCCGACATCACCCACTGGGCGTCCATGGCCGCGGCCTCGACCACGGCATGGGCGCCGGCGGCGGTGGCGACGCCCGTTCCGGCCAGCCGGTCGCGCAGTTCAGGAAGCTTGGTCTCGTCCTCGATCACCGCCAGGCGCGGCCGCCACTGGCGGGCCTGCTGCGCGAGGCGCTCGACATTGCGGCCGGCGGTGAGCGCGATCATCTCGACCTCGGCCCCCGACTTCTCGATGAGGTCCAGGGTGGAGACCCCCACCGACCCCGTGCAGCCCAGGACGCTGAGGCGACGTGGCAGGCTCAATGGCCCCATCCCAGATGGTTCACCAGGCGCGCCAGGGCGATGATCACGACGGCGAACAGCAGGCCGTCCACGCGGTCCAGCAGGCCGCCGTGACCGGGGATGAGGTCGCCGGAGTCCTTCACGCCGAACCGGCGCTTAAGGGCCGATTCCCAGAGGTCACCGGCCATGGTGGCCAGGCCGCCCAGCAGGCCCACCAGGGCGCCGGCGGCCATGTTGAGCTCGAAGGCCGGGATGACGGTCATCACCGCGCCCATGGCCATGGAGCCCACCAGCCCGCCGACGAAGCCCGACCAGGTCTTGTTGGGGGAGAAGCGCGGCCAGAGCTTGGGGCCCTTCAACGCGCTGCCGACGGCGAAGGCGGCGATGTCGGCGGTCCAGGTGATGGCGAACAACATCAGGGTCCACCACTGGCCCTGCGGCATGGCACGCAGCCAGACCAGGCATATGCAGGCGATGCCGATGTAGAAGACCCCGAAGGCCGCGTCGGTCGGCCGCTCGGCCACGCCGCGCGCCACCAGGGCCGAGGCTATGCCCCCCAGCAGCAGCCCCGCCCAGGCCAGCCACATGTGGTCGCGATGGGCCAGGAAAACCCCGGCCAGGATGGCCACGGTGACGGCGGTGGAGACCCGGACCGGCGCATAGGGCGCGCTCATGCCGCCCCACTCGATGGACAGCAGGGCCACGGCGACGGCGATCATCACCAAGAAGGGCCAGCCTCCGACGGCCAGGCCGGTGTCGAACCAAACCGCCGCCAGCGCGGTCGGCACGAGCACCGTGGCCGAGGCCACCCGCACGCCCAGATTGGTCCAGTTGAAACGCTTAGCCGGCGGCAAGGACATCGTCCGCGACGGCGCCGTACCTGCGCTCGCGCCGGTGGAACTCGTCGATCGCCGACTGCAGGTGATCGGGCGTGAAATCAGGCCAGAGCACGTCGGGGAAGACGAACTCGGAATAGGCCGACTCCCACAGCAGGAAGTTGGAGAGGCGCTGTTCGCCGCTGGTGCGCACCACCAGGTCGGGCGCCGGCAAGCCGCCGGTGGAGAGCCTGGCCTCAAACGCCGCGTCAGTGACGGCGGCGGCGTCGATCTTGCCCGCCAGGGCGTCGGCCACCAGGGCGCGGGCGGCGTCGACGATGTCGGCGCGGCCGCCATAGTTGAAGGCCACCTGCAGGAAGAACTTGTCGTTATGGGCGGTGCGGGTCTCGGCGCGCTCGACGATCTCGGCGACGTCAGGCGGCAGGCCCTCACGGCGGCCCAGGATGCGAACCTTCACCCCCTCACGGGTCAGCTTGTCGAGATCGCTGTTCACGTAGTGCTTCAGCAGCCGCATGACCTCGGCCACCTCGCCGGCCGGACGGCCCCAGTTCTCGGTGGAGAAGGCGTAGAGGGTGAGCCAGCGGACGCCCAGGTCAGGGGCTGCCTCCACCACCTTCCGGATCGCCTCCACGCCCTTGGGATGCCCAAGCTTGCGCGGCAGGCCCCGGCGCTTGGCCCATCGGCCATTGCCGTCCATGACGATCGCCACGTGCAGCGGCGCGTCCTTGGCGGGCGGCTCTGTGGGAGCGGAGGCCATGAGGTTTTCCGTTTCGTCCTTCAGGGCAGTGTGGACGACTAAACCTGCATGATCTCTTGCTCTTTGGTTTTCAAGGCTTCGTCCACGCGCTTGATGGACTCGTCGGTCATCTTCTGGACCTCGGCCTCCATGCGCTTTTGGTCGTCCTGGTTGATCGCGCCGTTCTTCTCGGCCTTCTTCAGGTCGTCATTGGCGTCGCGGCGGACATTGCGGACGGCGATCTTCTGCTGTTCGGCATACTTTCCGGCGATCTTCGCCAGGTCCTTGCGGCGCTCCTCGGTGAGGGGCGGAATCGGAATGCGCAGGTTCGTGCCTTCGTTGACCGGATTGAAGCCGAGGCCCGACGAGCGGATGGCCTTATCCACCGCGACCACCATGCCCTTGTCCCACACGCTGACGGTGACCGAGCGGGGCTCGGGGACACTCACGGCGGCCACCTGGTTCAACGGCACGGTCGAGCCATAGGCCTCCACCATCACCTGATCGAGCAGGCCGGCCGAAGCTCGGCCCGTGCGCAGGCTGGCGAACTCGTCCTTCAAGGCGGAGATCGCCTTGTCCATGCGATCCCGGTAGTGCGAAAGCACCGGCTTTTCTGCGTCGGCCATGGGTGCATCTCCCTAAGTCAAAAGTGGTCGGCGGGTCAGGCGATGGTGGTGAAGACGCCTTCGCCCTTCAGCACCTTCATGAAGTTGCCCCGCTCGCGGATGGAGAACACCACGATCGGAACGTTGTTGTCGCGCATCAGGGCGATGGCCGAGGCGTCCATGACCCGAAGGTCCTGCGCCAGCACGTCCTGGTAACTGAGGGTCTCGTAGCGCCGGGCGCTGGGATCCTTCTTGGGGTCGGCGGTGTAGACGCCGTCGACACTGGTGCCCTTGAACAGCGCGTCGCAGCCCATCTCGGCAGTGCGCAGGGCCGCGGGCGTATCGGTGGTGAAGAACGGCGCCCCGAGGCCCGCGGCGAAGATTACCACCCGGCCCTTCTCGATGTGGCGCTGGGCGCGACGGCGGATATAGGGCTCGCAGACGGCGTCCATGGGGATGGCCGACTGCACCCGCGTGTCGACGCCGGCCTTTTCCAGGGCGCCCTGCAGGGCCAGCGCATTCATCACCGTGGCCAACATGCCCATATAGTCGGCGCTGGCGCGGTCCATGCCCTTCCCGGCCAAAGACACGCCGCGGAAGATGTTGCCGCCACCCACCACCAGACAGAGCTCGACGCCGGCGTCGACCACTTCCTTGATGTCCTGGGCCACCGCGTCGATGGTCGCCGTGTCGATGCCGAACAAGGCGTCGCCCATCAGGACCTCGCCCGACATCTTCAAGAGGATCTTCTTGTAGCGCGGCTTGGCGTCGGACATGGGGCGCTCTCGAGAATCTAGGCGGTACTTACATAAACCAAGGGCGCCGTGCGCGTCGAACGCACGGCGCCCCAGGGCCGTCTTTTTATCGTCATGAAGTTTAGGCTTGGCCGGTCATCGAGGCGACTTCGGCGGCGAAATCGTCGACCTTCTTTTCCACGCCTTCACCCAAGGCGAAGCGCACGAAGCCCTTCACCGTGACGGGCGAACCGGTTTCCTTGCCGGTTTCGGCCAGCAGCTGTTCGATGGTCAGGTCCGGGTTCATGACGAAGGGTTGCTTCAACAGCACCACTTCTTCCTGCCACTTGCGGATGCGGCCTTCGATCATCTTCTCGACAACGCCGATAGGCTTGCCCGATTCCAGCGCCTGGTCGGTGAGGAACTTCTTTTCCTTCTCGACGGCGGCGGGATCCAGGTCGGCCTCGGTGAGCGCCAGCGGCGGGGTCGGGGTGCCGGCCACGTGCAGGGCGATCTTGCGGCCCACGTCCTTCAGCACGGCCTGATCGCCGGCGCCTTCCAGCGCGACGAGCACGCCGAGGCGGCCGACGCCATCGCCCTGCGCATTGTGCAGGTAGAGGGCCACGGCGCCCTGAGCGACGCTCAGGCGGGCCGAGCGGCGCAGGCGCATGTTTTCGCCGATGGTCGCGATCAGGTTGGTGATCACGTCGCTGACGACTTCGCCCTTGGCCGTCTTGGCCGAGGTGATGGCGTCCACGTCGCCTTCGACGTCCAGGGCCACGAGGGCGCAGTCGCGCGCCGCTTCCTGGAACTTGTCGTTCTTGGAAACAAAGTCGGTCTCGGCGTTCAGCTCGATGAGCACGCCGGTCTTGCCGTCGTCGCTCAGCTTGCCGGCCACGAGGCCTTCAGCCGCGGCGCGGTCGGACTTCTTGGCGGCCTTGGACAGGCCCTTGGTGCGCAGCCAGTCGATGGAGGCTTCGACGTCGCCGCCGTTTTCCTGCAAAGCCTTCTTGCAGTCCATCATACCCGCGCCGGATTTCTCGCGCAGGTCCTTGACCAGCGCAGCGGTGATTTCCGCCATGGTGAGCTCCTTCAGATCAAGTGGGTCGGCGAGGCCCTCTTAGGACCTCGCCGTGTCGTGTTCGTGTCGGCTCGCCGGAGGCGAGCCTCCAACTTACTCTTGGGTCGCGGTCGGTTCAGCCGCCGGGGCTTCCGCCGCGGTGGTCTCCGGTTCAGCCGCGGCCGGGGCGGCCTCGACGGGAGCCGGTTCAGCGGCGACAGCGACGGGTTCGGCGGCGACGGGGACCGGAGCGGCAGCGGCAGGCGCGGCCATCTCGGCTTCGGTCACGACCGGTTCCGGGGTCAGTTCACGGGCCAGGGTCGGCTCGATCGGGGCGATGGAGGCGCCCAGGTCCACACCGGCGGCCGATTGGCCGGCGGCCAGACCGTCGAGAATCGAGTCAGCCATCAGGTCGCAATAGAGCTGGATGGCGCGCGCGGCGTCGTC
>JAYVDG010000342.1:0-5369 GCA_043749525.1 Phenylobacterium sp. | reverse complement strand
CCGACCACTTCGTCGTGCGCCGCCGCGCCATCGAGGCTGACGACGTCAGCCGGAAGGGCGGGGCCTACTGGTTCCTCGGCGGGTTCAGCCTGCGCGGCCTGACCGCCTGGATCGTCGGCATCGCAGCCTATCAGGGCGTGAGCCGTATGGCGCCAAGCCTTGGCGCGACCCTGCCGGCGTTCGCCGTGGCGGCCGCGACCTATATGATACTTACGACTTCGCGGCCCCGCCGCTCGTGATGTCCTTGATCAGGGCCTGAAGCTGCGGCTTGCCGCCAGCGTTCCAGACCGCCTTCATGTGCTCAAGGGTGCGGGCGGCGGCGTCCTCGAACTTCCAGTCGCAGTCCTCAAAGCGGCAGTCGGTGAACACCGGGGCCTCGCCGCCGGCATAGACCAGACGACACTTCTGGAAGTCGCAGTCGTAGAAGGTCTCGCCGTCCAGCTGGACAGTCTCACGGGTGAACGAGGTGGAACTTTGCATGGTGCGGCCTTCCTGAGGTCTTTGGGGGCGAGGCGGCGGGCCCCCCACGGAAAATCGCGGGTCAGGTTCGGAGAAGCGCTCGGCAGGGCGGCTAAACACCTGAAGGGGAGGCAGAAAGCAAGCCCAGCCTGCGCAAACCGGTGTTGGCCCAATGTGTCGCAGGCCCGATTAGCAGTCTTCTCATGGCGGCAAAGGTAGCTCAGGGCTGAATCGCGCGCGGATTCGAGCCGCCCGGAGTTTGACGACCTTGGCCACCCCGCTTTCCGTACGCCTGGATGAGGCCGCCGTCGCCGTGCGCCACGTCACCGTGCCGCGGCTGGGTCTGTCGCTGTTCGGAACCCTGATGGCCGCGATGATCCTGGCGCCTGTCCAGGCCCTGGCCTGGCTGGGGGTGAGCCTGTCCCTGGAGGCTTGGCTCTGGATCGCCAGCCGCGGCCAGATCGCCGGCGGCCCGGTTCGCCACCGGGCGCGGGCCAACTTCCTAGTCAGCTTCACCGCCATCAGTTTGTGGTGGCTGGTGTTGGGGATGATGTTCTGGAACGCCGACACCCTGGCGGGCCGTACCTGCGCGGCGATCCTGGCGATCACCGTGGAGGGCGTCCACACCTACCTGTCGCCGGCCGTGGAATGCGTGCTGGGCTATCGCTCCGACGAACTGATCGGCGTGACGCGTATCGGTCTGGTGCACCCCGACGACCATCCCAGCGCGCTGGCTGCGGTGGGACGGATGCTGGAGGACCCTAGTCGCCGCGAAGTGATCACCACCCGGGTCAGGCACAAGGACGGCCACTGGGTCTGGCTGCAGACCCACGCCAAGGTGGTCTGCGAGTTCGGGGTCCCCGTGGGCGTCATCGACGTCAGCCGCGACATCACCGAGCAGGTGGCCAAGGACGCCGCCCTGCGCTAGGCCAAGACCGAGGCCGAGAGCGCCACGCGGGCCAAGGCCGAGTTCCTGGCCAATATCAGCCACGAGGTCCTCACGCCGATGAACGGGGTGCTGGGCGCCCTGCAACTGCTGGAAAGCGAACCGATCTCTGCGGAGGGCTGCGAGCTGATGGGCCAGGCCGCCGACGCTGGCCTGATGCTGTCGCAGCTGCTGACCGACGTCCTGGACTTCTCCAAGATCGAGGTCGGCCAGCTGGATCTCGCGCCTGAGCCGATGAACGTCGGCGAGGCGCTGGACACGGTCATCGCCCTGCTGGACGGCCAGGCGCGCGCCAAGGGCGTCGAGCTGCGTCGCGAGACGATCGGCCAGGACGTCTGGATCACCGCCGACCCGGTGCGGCTGCGCCAGGCGATATTCAATCTGCTGGGCAACGCCATCAAGTTCACCCACGAGGGCCAGGTCGCCGCGCGTCTCAACGTCATCCCCGCCGCCGACGGCCAGCGTCACGCGCGGCTGGAGATCGAAGACACCGGTGTCGGCATCGCGCCGGACGCCCAGGCCTTCCTGTTCGAGCGGTTCCGCCAAGCCGAGAGCTCCACGGCGCGGCGGTTCGGCGGTTCCGGGCTTGGCCTTTCCATCACCCGGGCCCTGGCACAGATGATGGGCGGGGACATTTCGTTCATCAGCACCCAGGGTCACGGCTCGACCTTCTGGCTGGACTTCGACGCCCCGGCCGCCGCGCCGGTCGCCGCCCTGTCGATGGACGACAGCCTGCTGGACGGCGTGCGCATCCTGCTGGTGGAGGACAACCCCACCAACCGCCTGGTGGCCCGCACCCTGCTGACCCGCCTGGGCGCCGAGGTCGACGAGGCCGAGGACGGCCTGATCGGCTTGAACATGGCCCGCGACGGGGCCTACGACCTGATCCTGATGGACGTGCAGATGCCCAACACGGACGGCGTCGAGGCCACCCGCGCCATCCGGTCCCTGCCGGGGATCGTCGCCCAGACCCCGATCATCGGCCTGACCGCCAACGTCATGACCCACCAGCAGCGCGCCTATCTCGCCGCCGGCATGAACGGGTTGGTGGCCAAGCCGGTCGCCATCGGAGCCCTGATCGGCGAGATCGCCCGCCTGCGGGGCGAGGACGACACCGCCATCGCGGTCTGACATTCTTGATTGTCGCGTGACGGGCGCCTGAACCGGCGTCCGCTTCAGGCTGTCACGCTAAAATAGAGGACAGACGCGGCTGGTGGGCGTATCGGCCCGCCATGACCGAGCTCTTCTTTGACCTGCAATCGACCCACAACCCGCACCGCTGGTTCATGCCCCTGACGCCGGCCGTCTGCGTGGGGCCGCCGGAAAATCTCTTCATGTACGGCGGCATCGGCCTGGCCAGCGCCATCGCGGCCATGGAGCGGACCTGCGAACGGCCGGTGATCTGGGCCACGGCCCAGTACCTCTCCTATGCCCGGCCGGGCTCGGTGGTGGACCTTGACGTCTGGGTCCCGGTGCAGGGCAAATACAACAGTCAGGCCCGGGTGATCGGCCACGTCGGCGACCAGGAGATCTTCACGGTCAACGCCGCGCTGGGCGCGCGGCCCAGCACGGTCTCACACCAGTGGGTGACCATGCCCGACATGCCGCGCCCCGAAGGGTGCGAGCGCTCGGTGCTGTGGGGCGAGCAGGGCGACAACCTCAACGGCCGCCTCGACGTGCGCATGGCCAAGGGGCGCTACGGCGAGGGCCCGCGCACTGGCCAGCTCAGCGCCGACGGCCGTCTGGTGATGTGGATCAAGACGGTGGAGGACTTCGCCGTCGACGCCAGCTTGCTGGCGGTCATGGCCGACTATGTACCGTCGGGTGTCGGGGCGGCGCTGGGACGCCAGGGCGGCGGCAACAGCCTGGACAACACCCTGCGCATCCGCCGCATCGTGCCCACCCGGTGGGTGCTCTGCGACATCCAGATCACCGGCATCCACGGCGGGTTCGCCCATGGCGTCATGAACCTGTTCGCCGAGGATGGGGAGCTGATGGCCACGGCCAGCCAGTCGGTGATCGTGCGGATGATGGATTAGCGTTTGGCCCGCGCGGGGCTTCCCGCGCGGATTACGTGCAGGGCGTTGAGCGCGTATTCCACGTCCTCCACCGTATTGCGGAAGCTGGGGGTCAGGCGGACGTGGCGCTGGGCGTAGGGGGCGGGGGAGCCGATGATCTTGTAGTTCCGCAGCCGCCGGACGACTCCGTCGGCCGACAGCCCGTCGATGTCGAAGGCGACGATCCCCGCCGACAGCCGCGGATCGCGCGGCGTGCGCAGGCGGATGTGGGGCATTTGGACCATGCCCTCCTTCAGGCGGCTGGCCAGCTCCACGGTGCGGTTGTGGATATTGGTTTTGCCCACCTGCTGGTGGAAGCCGAAGGCCTCGATCAGGGCCCAGACATGCTCGAAGGCCTTGAAGCCGCCGGGCGTCATTCGCGCCGCCGTGGTGGGGCCGGGGTCATAGCCGCCGATCCAGGCCGAATAGGCGCCCTCGGCCAGGAAGCTCGGCACCGTCGGCTCAACGCGGCTCCAGCCCAGCGGGGTTCCGAAGATCACCCCCGTGCCACGCGGGCCGAACAGCCACTTGTGGCAGGCGGCAACCAGGAAGTCGCAGCCGAGCTGCGGAAGGGTGGCGTCCTCCACCCCGAAGCCATGCACCCCGTCGACGCAGAACAGCACCTTCTCGTGCGGCGCGCGGCTGGCGTTGATGGGGATCAGCGCGTCGGCGATCGCGCGGATCGGCATCTTCAGGCCGGTGGAGGAATGCACCCAGGTCAGGGCCAGGACGCAGGTCTGCGGGCCGATATTGGCGATGATCCGTCCGACGATCTGCTCGACGGTGACCGTCTCCACCTGGTCGAACAGGCTGATTTTCCGCACCGTCCCGCCGCCGCGCAGGGCCGCCAGCCGCAGGCTTTCGTGGGTGACGTAGTAGTCGTGGACGGTGGTCAGGACCTCCTGGCCGTAGCGCAGGCCGATGCCGTTGTAGAGCAGGCCGATCCCCGAGGTGGTGCTTTCGCACAGGGCCACGTTCGCCGCGGGCGCGCCGAAATAGGCGCCGGCGGCCGCGCGGGCGGCGTTCTGCAGCGGCTTGTTGTTCGTCTCAAGATAGCGGACCGGATTGGCGTCCAGACCCCGGCGGTGGCGGTCGATGGCGTCGCGCACCGGCTTGGGGTTGGAGGCGAACAGCATGGCCGACAGGTCGACCTCGCTCCAGTCCAAGGCCCACTGGTTGCGCACCCAGGTCCAGTCAACGGTCCCGGGCGCCGGCGGAGCTAAGGCCAACGGCGCGGCGGGCACATGCGGCTCACCATCGGCGAAGTCGGGATCGGTGACCGGGTCGCTGTCCTGCGCGAAGGCGGCGGGCGCGAGGGCGGCGGCGCCGAGCGCCAGGCCCGAGCGCGCCAGCAGGTCACGCCGGCTGGGCGCGTCGCCGCGGGATTTCGATGCCATCTGTCCCCTCCAGGACCGCCTTGGCGGACGGCCCGGAAGGATAGTCGGGTCATGGCGGCGCTTGTTCACCCTGTTTCTTGCGCAGGATGAATCGGAGGTCCCCGGTTGGGTTAGCCGAATTTCTCCAGGTCCTCGTCGGAGATCTCGTAGTCGCCATAGACGTTTTGCACGTCGTCATCGTCGTCCAGCGCGTCCAGCAGCTTCATCAGCGTGCCCACCGGGTCGCCGCTGATCGGCGTGCCGCCCTTGGCGCGCCAGATGATCTTGGTGGACTTGGCCTCGCCCAGGCTGGCCTCCAGCGCGGCGGCGACCTCGGCGAAGGATTCGTATGCCGTGAAGATAGTGTGGCCGTCGTCGTCGGATTCCACATCCTCGGCGCCGGCCTCGATCGCGGCCTCCATCACCTTGTCCTCGCTGCCGACCTTGGCCGGATAGACGATCTGGCCAAGGCGATCGAACATGAAGGCCACCGAGCCGGTGGCGCCCATGTTGCCGCCGTTCTTGGAGAAG
>JAYVDG010000341.1:0-5381 GCA_043749525.1 Phenylobacterium sp. | reverse complement strand
CGATCAGCAGGTCGGGGAGGGGCTGGATCATTCGGCCGCGAAACTGAGAGGGTCATCCGACTTGAGGTCGGCGAAGGTGACGAAGGTCCGCTTGGGCGGCAGGGGCTCGGGGAAGTCCGAACGGTAGTGGCCGCCACGGCTTTCCTTGCGGTCCACGGCGCACTGGGCCACCAGGCGCGCGGCCACCAGGGGCCCGGCGCGGCCATGTGCGGCCTCGAACCCGTCGATCTCGGCCAGCAGGTTGCTAAGGCCCGCCGCGTCGCGAACCACCCCGGCGTCGCGGCTCATGCCGATCCGCAGGGCGGCGAGGGTCCCGGCCGGCAGGTCGGGAGTCAGGATGCGCCGCAGGGCGCCGCCGACGATCTGCCGGCTCTCACGAGCGGCCTTGCCGGCGCGGCTTCCGAACACGGCGGCCTCCAGCAGGGAGTTTGACGCCAGGCGGTTGGCGCCGTGGACGCCGGTCGAGGCGCATTCCCCGGCGGCGAACAGGCCCTCCAGCGAGGTCTGGCCGTTGGCGTCGGTGACGATGCCGCCCATGTGGTAGTGGCAGGCCGGCGCCACCGGGATCGGCTGCACGCGCGGATCGACCCCGCCTGACAGGCAGGCGGCGAAGACGGCGGGGAACTCCTCTGGGAAGTGGGCGCCCACGGCGGCGCGGGCGTCCAGGAAGGCGCCACGGCCGGCGGCCAGCTCGGCGTGGATGGCGCGGGCCACCACGTCCCGGGGCGCCAGCTCGGCGTCGGGATGATAGCCGGCCATGAAGAACGCGCCCGCCGCATTGATCAGCCGGGCACCCTCGCCACGCAGGGCCTCGGTGGCCAGGGGGGCGGGATCGCGGCCGATGTCGATGGCCGTGGGATGGAACTGCACGAACTCGGGATCGGCGATGGTGGCGCCGGCGAGCGCGGCCAGGGCCAGGCCCTCGCCCTGCAGCTCGGCCGGGGTCGTGGTGACGCTGTAGAGGCCGCCGATGCCGCCGGTTGCGAACAGGGTGGCGGGCGCGGTGATCTCCACCAGACGTCCGGCCTGCTCGGCGACGACGCCACGGACCCGGCCGCTGGCGTCGTGCAGCACGCCGCGCAGGCGCATGCCGGCCCGGACCTCGATGTGCCGCGACGACAGCGCGGTCTGCACGACCGCCTCCATGATCGCGCGGCCGGCCTGGTCGCCCTTCACCCGGGCGACGCGGCTGCGGGAGTGGGCGGCCTCCAGGCTGGTGGCGAACTGCCCGGCCGCGTCGCGGTCGAAGGGGGCGCCGAGGTCGGCCAGATGGCGCACGGCCGCCGGGCCTTCCTTGGCCAGCAGATGGGCCATGGTGGCGTCCACGAGTCCGGCGCCCGCCGCGATGGTGTCGGCGGCGTGCAGGGCCGGGGCGTCATCGGCCGACAGCGCCGCGGCCATGCCGCCTTGGGCCCAGGCCGACGAACAGCCTTGGTTCAGGGGCGCGCCGGTGAGCAGCAGCACGCTGCGCGGCGCGGCGGCCAGGGCCGCGCTCAGGCCCGCCAGGCCCGCGCCGACGATCAGGACGCCGTCATGGCGGATGCGGTCGGCCACCTCAGATCAGCTCCACATCCACGTGGTGGCGGGCCTTCACGAGGTCGTAGCGGGCCGGGACCATGGGCGGCGGCAGGTCGATCATCGCCTGTACGGCCACGCGGGCGCGGGCGGCGATGGCCGGATCGACGGTGACCTCATAGCGGTCGTGGACCAGGGTCTCGTAGATGTTCTCCAGGGTGATCCGCTTCATGTGCGGGCACAGGTTGCAGGGCCGCACGAACTCGGTGTCTATGGCGTCGACGGCGACGTTGTCGGCCATGGAGCATTCGGTGATCAGGACCACCTGCTTGGGCTTCCGCGTCAGCACATAGTCGTTCATGGCGGCGGTGGAGCCGGCGAAGTCGGAGACCTCCAGCACCTCGGCCGGGCATTCCGGGTGGGCCAGGATCTCGGCGTTCGGATAGGCGGCCTTGAGCTCCAGGATGTCGGCGGCGGTGAAGCGCTCGTGCACCTCGCAGCGGCCCTGCCAGGCGATGATCTTGATGTCGGTCTGACGGGCGACGTTGCGGGCGAGGAACTCGTCGGGGATCAGGATCACCCGGTCGACGCCCCACTCACGCGCCACATGCTCCACCACCTGGACGGCGTTGGCGCTGGTGCAGCAGACGTCGGTCTCGGCCTTCACGTCGGCGGTGGTGTTGACGTAGGTCACCACCGGCAGGCCCGGATAGCGCTGCTTGATCAGGCGCACGTCAGCGCCGGTGATCGAGGAGGCCAGGCTGCAGCCGGCGCGCAGGTCGGGGATCAGCACGGTCTTCTCGGGCGACAGGATCTTCGAGGTCTCGGCCATGAAGTGCACGCCGGCCTGGACGATGATCTTGGCGTCCGACTTGGCGGCTTCCTTGGCCAGGCCCAGGCTGTCGCCGACATAGTCGCCGACCCCGTGGAAGATATCCGGCGTCATGTAGTTGTGGGCCAGGATGACCGCGTTCTTCTCGCGCTTCAGCCGGTTGATCTCGGCGATCAGCGGGGCCTGCAGCCGCCACTCCATGGGCGTGACGTGGCCCTTCACCTTTTCCCACAGGAGCAGGGTGGCCTTGTCGACCTCAGGCGTGAACGCGAATTGGAACCCGTCGGCCACTTGGCCCTCCTTATGCTCACAATGAGCATTTCTTCCGCCTCAAAAAACGCCGGAGAACACTTTTGGCTCCCTCGGCGTCATTGATATGCTCAATCAGAGCAAAACCCGTTAACAGACATATAGACCCGTGTTCGGGCGCCGACAAGGGCTGTCTTCACACTGACGTTGCGGCAGCGGCCGGGGCGTTGGCCATGACGTCCAGGATGGCCTGGGCCAGCTCGTCGGCCGAATAGGGCTTGCGCAGCAAGGGCCAGGGCGCGCCGTCAGCCGAGGCCAGGGCGTCGCCGGTATAGCCGGAGGACAGGATCACCGGCAGGCCGGGCCGCGCCTTCACGGCTTCGTGCGCCAGATCGACCCCGGTCTTGGTCCCGGGCATGATCAGGTCGGTGATCAGCAGGTCGACGGCCTGGCCGGTGTCCATGAACGTCGTGAAGGCCGGGGCCCCGTCGGCGCGGAACACCTGATGGCTCAGCTCCTCCAGCATCATGGCCACAAGGTCACCGACCTCCAGGTCGTCCTCCACCAGCAGGATGCGCAGGGCCGGCCCCAGCGCGATGGCGCCGGCTTCGGGCTCGACCGCCAGGGGCTCGACCGTCGAGCGGGGCAGGTACAGCCGCACCGACGCCCCTTTGCCCAGCGCGGAGTCGATGGATACCCCGCCGCCGCTCTGGCGGGCGAAACCATAGACCTGGGAGAGTCCGAGTCCGGTGCCCTTGCCGATCTCCTTGGTGGTGAAGAAGGGGTCGAACACCCGGGCCATCGTGGTCTGGTCCATCCCGACACCGGTGTCGTGGACGACGACGCGGACGTAAGCTCCCGCGGGGATGTCTGCGACCTCGCCCTCGGCCAGCTCACAGACCCCGGTCTCCACCCGGATCGAGCCGCCGCTGGCCACCGCGTCGCGGGCGTTGACCACCAGGTTCATCACCGCGGCTTCGAACTGGCCGATGTCGATCATGGCCACCGCGCCGGCGGCGGCGGGCGCCACGGTCAGGCTGACGGCCTCGCCCACGGCCCGGCGCAGCAGGGGCTCGGCGTCGGCCAGCAGGGTGTCAATGACGATGGCCTCGGGCTTCAGGGCCTGACGGCGCGAGAAGGCCAGCAGCAGGCCGGTCAGCCGCTCGCCCCGGCGGGCGGCGCCCAGGGCGGCCTCGATCATCCGCTCGCGGCGATCGGCGTCGGCCGGATGACGCTGGATCAGATCGAGCGCCCCGATGATCACGGTCAGCAGGTTGTTGAAGTCATGGGCCACTCCGCCGGTGAGCTGGCCCACGGCCTCAAGCTTCTGGGCGTGGCGCAGGGCCGCCTCGGCCTCGTCGCGTTCGGCGAGCGCCGCCTGCACGCGGTCGGCCAGCAGATCGTTGATATGCTTCAGGTCCTCCGCAGCCTGCTTGGCGTCGGTGACGTCGAAGGCGATGCCGATGAAGCCGATGAAGTCGCCCTCCGGCCCATAGCGCGGCTGAGAGTAGGAGCGGATCCAGCGCCAGGCTCCGTCGATCTGGCTGTAGCGGGCCTCCAGGTTGAAGAGCTGCCGCGAGGCCTCGCCCGCCACCTGTTCCTGCATGATCCTCGGCCGGTCGTCGGGATGCAGCCGCCCGCGCCAGTCGAAGTGCAGGGCCTCGTCATAGGTCGCGCCCAGGAAGGCGGCATAGGCTTGGTTGACGAACTCCCGCTGGCCGTCGGTCTTGGAGACCCACAACAGCACCGGGGCCGAGTCGGCCAGGGCGCGGAACCGCGCCTCGCTTTCGCGCACCTGCTCGAAGGCCATCCGCCGCTCGGTGACGTCGATGTTGACGCCCACGGCGCGCACGATCACCCCGTCGTCGTCCCGCAGCATCTCGCCCCGCGACAGCAGCCAGTGTTGCGAGCCGTCGGGCCAGACCACCCGATATTCGATGGGGTCCATGCGGCCTTCCTTGACCGCGACGATGTTGACCTGGCGGACCTTCTCCCGGTCCTCGGGATGGACGATGTCCAGCAGGCTGCGGACATTGGCGTCGCGCACCGGATCGAGACCCAGGTTGCGATAGAGGGCCGGCGACCAGACACCGTCGCCGGTCATCACGTCCCAGTCCCACAGTCCGACGCTGCCGGCGTCCTGGGCCAGGCGCAGCCGCGCCTCGCTGCGGTCCAGGGCCGTCTGGGTGATGTCCTGGGCCCGGCGGGCCTCCTCCAGCCGCAGCAAGGTGTCGCGCAGGGCGCCGGCCACCACCACCGTGGCCACGCCGGAGGCGGCGAACAGGATGTAGATGCCCTGTTCGGAAACCCCTTGCGGGAAGGCCATCCGGTTGCTCAGGCCGAGCAGCAGCGACACCCCAAGCGTCACCCAGCCCCAGCGGCGGCCGCCATACAGGCTGGCCACGATATAAACCGGGAAATAGGTGGCCGAGAGGCTGAACGCGTTGGTCCAGCCGAGGAACGCCCCGCGCGCCAGGCTCGCCAGGACCATGGCGGTGCTGCTGACCGCCAGGGCTTCCAGGAATGAGGGCGCGCGGCGGGGTATGAAACGCAGCGGCCACTCGACGGGCGTCATCGCCAAAGGATCGGCTCCCCGTGGTCCTGAATCTTATTGTGTGGAGAATGGGACCGCTGGCCGAGACGCGCAACCGACGATAAACGCAGCCTTCCTGGGTTTCGCCGGTTGCGGTCGAACCTTCGCCGCCTTCTTGGCTAGACTGACCGACCCGGAAACCACCGAAAGCTCCGACGCTGAGCCTCCGCCTTCCTCACCACCGCCGCGCCG
>JAYVDG010000340.1:0-5384 GCA_043749525.1 Phenylobacterium sp. | reverse complement strand
TTGTGGAACCTAAGGCGAACTGATCCCTTCCAGCGCGTCTGATTCCAGGCGATCTTCCCCGCCATGTTGATCGGGCTTTGGATCCGCGACGTCGTGCTCATCGAGGCCCTGGATTTATCCATCGGCCCGGGGCTGACGGCGCTTACCGGCGAGACCGGTGCAGGCAAGTCGATCATCCTCGACGCGCTCGGCCTGGCCACGGGCGCGCGGGCCGACGCCGGCCTCGTGCGGCAGGGCGCGAGCCAGGCCATGGCCTCGGCGGTCTTCGCCCCGCCGCTCGACCATCCGGTCTGGGAGGTGCTGGAGGAGAAGGGGCTGGCCTATGCCCGCGACGAGGACCTGGTCCTGCGCCGCACCCTGTCCGTCGACGGTCGCAGCCGCGCCTTCGTCAATGATCAGGCCACCAGCGTCGGAGTTCTGAAGGAACTGGGCCAGCACCTGCTGGAGGTGCATGGCCAGCATGAGACCGTCGGCCTGCTGGACGCCCGCACGCACCGCCCGCTTTTGGACGCCTACGGCTCACTGCGGCCGCTGGCCCGGGCCGTCAGCGACCGCTGGACAAACTGGCGAGACGCCCGCGCCAAGGCCGACGCCCTTCGCGAGGCCGTGGATCGCGCCGCCGCCGACGCCGAGGAACTGACCCTGCGGCTCTCCGAGCTCGACCGCCTCGCCCCCCAGGAGGGGGAGGAGACGGCGCTGGCCGAGGAGCGCGCCATCCTGGGCGCCGCCGAGAAGGCCATCACCGACATCAATGACGCCCGCGGCGCCTTCGAGGGCCTGAGCGCCAAGCTGGCCGCCGCCGTCCGCGCCGTGGAGCATGCCCGCGCCCGCGCCGTCCAGGCCGGGGCCGCCGACGACGGTCCCGCCGTCAGCCGGCTGACCGCCGCCAGTGTCGCCATCGACCGGGTGTTCGGCGAGGCCCAGGAGGCCGAGGCCGCCGTGGACGCCGCCGCCGAGGCTTTCGACTTCCGCCCCGACCGCCTGGAGAAGGCCGAGGAGCGGCTGTTCGAACTGCGCGGCATGGCCCGCAAGCTGCAGGTCTCCGTCGAGGAATTACCGACCCTGCGGGTGCGCTTCGCCGAGCGGCTGCGGGCCATGGAGTCCGGCGGGGACGACCTGAAGGCCGCCGACGCCGCCGTCGCCCAGGCCCGCGCCGCCTACATGGCCGACGCCGATAAGCTGTCGGCGTCCCGCCGCGCCGCCGGGGAACGCCTGGCCGCCGCGGTCATGGCCGAGCTGCCGCCGCTGAAACTGGACAAGGCCCGCTTCCGGGTGGCCGTCGAGACCCTGGCTGAGGATCGCGCTGGCCCCACCGGGACCGACCGCGTCGCCTTCGAGATCGCCACCAATCCCGGCGCGCCGTTCGGCGACCTGGGGGCCATCGCCTCGGGGGGCGAATTGGCGCGCTTCGCCCTGGCGCTGAAGGCGGCCCTGGCTGGCCGCGCCGAGGGCGTGCAGCCGCTGATGATCTTCGATGAGGTGGACCAGGGAGTGGGCGGCGCCGTGGCCGACGCCGTGGGCCTGCGCCTGCGCCGCCTGGCCGCCGACGCCCAGGTGCTGGTGGTGACCCACAGTCCTCAAGTGGCCGCCCGCGCCGACGCCCACTGGCGGATCGCCAAGGCCGGTGACGGGGAGCGCCTGCGCACCGCCGTGGAGACCCTGTCGCCCGCCGACCGCGAGGAAGAGATCGCCCGGATGCTGGCCGGCGCGCACGTCACCGACGCGGCCCGCGCGGCGGCCCGGGCGCTGATGCATGCTTGAGAACGCCAAGCCGGTCGAAGACCTCGACGAGAGCGAGGCCGTCGAGGAACTGACCAAGCTCGCCGATGAGCTGGCGCGCTATGACCTCGCCTATCACCAGCAGGACGCGCCGACGATTTCGGACGCCGACTATGACGGGCTGAAGCGCCGCAACCTGGAGATCGAGGCGCGGTTTCCCGAGCTGGTCCGCGAGAACTCGCCGTCCCTGCGGGTCGGCGCGGCGCGGGCCGAGCAGTTCTCGCCGGTCGAGCACGGCGTGCCGATGCTCAGCCTCGACAACGCCTTCTCCGACGAGGAGGCGGTGGAGTTCGACGCCCGGGTTCGCCGCTTCCTGCGGGCCGCCGCCGAGCCCATCGCCTATACCGCCGAGCCCAAGATCGATGGCCTGTCGGCCTCCCTGCGCTACGAGAAGGGCGTCCTGGTTCAGGGCGCGACCCGGGGCGACGGGCGGGTCGGGGAGGACGTCACCCAGAACCTGAAGACCGTCTCCGACATTCCCCACCGGCTGAAGGGCTCGGGCTGGCCCGACGTAATCGAGGTGCGGGGCGAGGTCTATCTGGGCCATGACGGCTTCGCGGCCCTGAACACCAACGCCGAGGCGGCGGGCCAGAAGACCTATGCCAACCCGCGCAACGCCGCGGCGGGCTCCCTGCGCCAGATCGATCCGAAGATCACGGCGACGCGGCCCCTGAAATTCTTCGCCTATGCCTGGGGCCTGATCAGCGAACCTTTCGCCCAGACCCAGTGGGAGGCGCTGGGCAAACTCAAGGCGTGGGGATTCCAGACCACGCCGCAGTCTCAGCGGGTGGTGGGGCCACAGGGCCTGCTGGCCGCCTATCGCGACATGGAGGCCGCCCGGCCCAAGCTCGCCTTCGACATCGACGGGATGGTATACAAGGCCGACCGCCTGGACTGGCAGGCGCGGCTGGGGTTTGTCACCCGGACGCCCCGCTGGGCCATCGCGCGCAAGTTCCCCGCGGAGCGGGCGCGGACCGTGCTGGAGGCCATCGACCTGCAGGTGGGCCGCACCGGCGCCGTGACACCGGTGGCAAGGCTACATCCCGTGACCGTGGGCGGGGTCGTGGTGGTCAACGCCACCCTGCACAACGCCGACGAGATCGCCCGCAAGGACCTGCGGGTCGGCGACACCGTCGTCATCCAGCGCGCCGGCGACGTGATCCCGCAGGTGGTGGAGGTGGTGCTGGCCGAGCGGCCGGCCGACACCGTGCCGTTTGAATATCCCACCCACTGCCCGTGCCCGCTGCATACGCCGTTGGCGCGCGAGACCACGGCCTCGGGGGCCGAGACGGTGGTGCGCCGCTGCACCGGCGAGTTCGCCTGTCCCTTCCAGCGCATCGAGCACCTGCGCCACTTCGTCGGCCGCCGCGCCTTCGACATCGAGGGGCTGGGAGAGAAGCAGCTCACCGCCTTCTATGAGCGCGGCTGGATGCGCGAACCCGCCGACATCTTCCGCTTGGCCCGGGACGAGGACCGCCTGACGGAGCTCCGTGGCAGCGAGGGCTATGGCGAGACCAGCATCACCAATCTGGTGGCCGGGATCGACGAGCGGCGAAAGATCCCGCTGGACCGCTTCATCTTCGGCCTGGGGATCCGGCATATCGGCGAGACCACGTCCCTGGCCCTGGCGCGCCACTACGAGACGGTGGAGGCCTTCATCCAGGCGGGGCAGGCGGCGGCCGAGCAGCGACCCGGCCCCGATTACCTGGCGCTCGCGACCCTGGATGGGATCGGCCCCACGGCCCTGGAGGCGATCATCGCCTGGGGGCGGACCATGCGGGACGTGCTGATCCCCGCCCAGGCCTCGATGGACGAGCGGTTGCGGCTGTCGATCCCGAAGATCAACAGCCGTGCGCGGCAAGCCCTGGTGGACCTGTTCGGCGACTGGGCGACCTTCGAGGCCGCAGTGACGAAGGCCGCCAGCCAGGGCCCTGGCGACGACTTCCTGGAACTGGCCACCGTGGACGCCGTCGGCGTGGTGGCCGCCAGGATGATCGCCGAGTTCTTCGGCGAGCCACACAACCGCGACATGGTCGCCAACCTCGCCGCCGAACTGCACGAGGTCCAGGCCGTCGCCCGGCCCAAGACCGACACCGCCGTGGCCGGCAAGACCATCGTCTTCACCGGCGCGCTTGAGAAGATGACCCGCGACGAGGCCAGGGCCCAGGCCGAGGGGTTGGGGGCCAAGGTCTCCGGCTCGGTGTCCAAGAAGACCGACCTGGTGGTGGCGGGCCCCGGCGCGGGCTCCAAGCTGAAGACCGCCACCGACCTCGGCATCGAGGTCATCACCGAGGAAGAGTGGCTGACGCTGGTGGCGGGCTGATGTCCGAGGGCGCATCCATCGATGAGCTGCTGACGACCGGGCGGACGCGCCTGCGCGCCCACATGCTCAATCTGGCCGAACTGATCTTCCAGCGCGTGCTGTCCAAGGAGCCTGAGAACCTCACCGCCCTGCGGCTGCTGGGGGTGACCCTGCACAAGATGGGGGAGAGCGACGCGGCCATCATCCACCTTCGCGCCGCCACCGAGCTGGCGCCCGAGATCCAGTCTCCCTGGTGGGACCTGGCCGTGGTGTTGCGGGAGGCGGGGCAGACGGCGCAGGCGCAAGCGGCCCTGGCTCGCGCGATGGCGCTGGTAGGGCGCGATCCTGCCGCGACGCCCCTGCCGCCCCTGACCAACCTGACGCTGTCCGACGATCGCACCAGCCGCAAGGTCACGGTGGTGGACTATCCCTACAACGCCTCGATCCGCTACGGCGCGGGACGGCCCTCGCACCCGGAGCTGGCCGAGCTGATCGGCCAGGGGCGGACGCGCTACGCGGCCTTCCTCAACGGGCTTGGCGAGATTCAGCGGGATTTCGCCGAGGTTCCCATGGGCGGGAGCTACGAAGCCTCGACGCCGTTCTGGCTGAATAGCTGGTATCCGGCCCTGGACGGCATTGTGCTGACCGGGATGCTGCGCGCCCACGCGCCCAAGCGGTTCATCGAGATCGGCTCGGGCATGTCCACCAAGTTCGCCCGGCGCGCCGTGCAGACCTACGGGCTGCCCACGACGCTGATGTCGATCGACCCCGAACCGCGCAACAGCGTCGACAAGCTGTGCGACGAGGTGATCCGCCGGCCGCTGGAAAACTGTGACCTGAAGATCTTCCAGACCCTGGAGGCGGGCGACATCCTGTTCCTGGATTCCTCGCACCGGTCCTTCCAGAATTCGGACGTGACGGTGTTCTTCCTCGAGATCCTGCCGCGCCTGAAGCCCGGCGTGATCCTCCACATCCACGATATCTACCTGCCCGACGACTACATCAGCGGCCACGTGTTCCGGATGTGGAACGAGCAGTACCTGCTGGCCACCGCCCTGCTGTTCGGCGGCGACCGTTTCGAGGTGCTGTTCCCCACATGGTTCGTCGGCCAGGACCCTGCGCTGTCGGCCCACGCCAAGGGGCTGTTGCAGAAGGGACCGCTAGACCGGCTGGACCTCTACGGCGCGTCCTTCTGGATGCGGACGACCTAGAGCGTTCCCCGGTTAAGTTGGTGCGTAGCCGTCGTGGCGGAAATAGTTGGCTCACTCTTGTGGGGTGAAGTCGTCGAGGACTTGGCCGATGC
>JAYVDG010000339.1:0-5388 GCA_043749525.1 Phenylobacterium sp. | reverse complement strand
GCGAGGCCATCATCGAGGGCAAGTCCGAGGTCGGCTTCGCCCCGGCCGGCGCGCCCGCCCTCTGGCACGAGCTGTCCCTGCGCCGGGTGAACCCCACGCGCCTGACCGGCGCGATCCGCGACGCCGGGGTGCAGCGCGCCCGCGAGGCGGCCCTGGACCAGGCCCGTATCGACGCCGAGACCGCCAACGCCGGCAAGTCCCGCTTCCTGGCCAATATGAGCCACGAGCTGCGCACGCCGTTGAACGCCATCATGGGCTTCTCCGACATCATGCGGCAGTCGCTGTTCGGCCCCATGCCCGAGAAGTACGGCGAGTATTCCGCCCTGATCCACGAGTCCGGCGAGCATCTGCTGGAGCTGATCAACGACGTGCTCGACATGTCGAAGATCGAGGCCGAACGGTTCGAGCTCTATCGCGAGGAATTCGACGCCCGCGACGCCATCTCCGCCGTCATGCGCCTGATGCGCGGCCAGGCCGACCGGGCCGGGGTCAGCCTGCGCGGCCTGATGCCCAAGGAGCCGCTGGAGGTCACCGCCGACCGCCGGGCCATGAAGCAGATCGCCCTCAACCTGATTTCCAACGCCCTCAAGTTCACGCCCAAGGGCGGCACGGTGACCGTGACGGCCCATGCCGAGGGGCCGATGCTGGAACTGATCGTCGCCGACAGCGGCACCGGCATCAGCGCCGCTGACCTGCTGCGCCTGGGCAAACCGTTCGAACAGGCCGGCGGCGCTGATCAGCGCGCGGCGGGCACGGGGCTCGGGCTCTCTCTGGTCCAGGCCTTCGCCGAACTGCACGGCGGCGACATGGCCATCGAGAGCCAGCTCGGGGAGGGGACCTCGGTCACCGTGCGCCTGCCGGTGATTGAGCTTTCAGCGGTTGAGGCTGAGGTTCAGCCTGAAGAGACGGCGGGCTAGCCCACATTCCGCTCATCCCGGCGCAGGCCGGGACTCAGATTCATCCACCGCATTCCGGATTCCTGGCGCAGGCTGTGACCTACGACCTGGGTCCCGGCCTGCGCCGGGAGGAGCGGATTTAGTGGGCTAGCGGCTCGCCGTCTGCAGGAAGGCTCTGCCCGCCGCGAAGTCGCCGACCTCGACATAGGCCCGTCGCGTGGCGTCGCCGGCGAACAGGAACTCCACCATCACCGCCTCGCGGGGGTCGAGCCCCGAGAGCGTGCGGGCGGCCTCGGCGGGGAAGCGGAAGGCCCAGCCGGTCTTCACGTCCTTGGGCAGCAGATCCAGGCCCGCCCGGCTGCGCGCTTCGGCGGAATAGGCGGTCTGGGCGCCGGTCGGCGGCAGCCGCCGCGTCAGCGGCAGGCGGTCAAGGCTGTCGCCCCGGGCGTCCAGATAGGGGCCGAGCGTAAAGTTCACGTCCCGCAGCACCAGGCGCGCGGCATAGGGCTGGGCGCCGTCGGTGAAATTGGCCACGGCCATCAGCCGGTTGGCGCCGGCGCGGCCCGCCAGGCCGAACACCATGCGGCCGCCGTCGAAACTGGTGTCTTGTATCAGGCGCCAGCGGGCGCCGGTGGACGACGAACTGCGGTCGGCGCGCCAGGCGGAGACGTCGCCCGGATAGTCCATCTTGATGAGCTTAGCGTAGCCCTCGAAGGCGGTGCGCACGCGGCTGGCGGCGGCGTCGATGTCGGTGGAGTCACAGGCCACGGCTCCGGCCTTCTGAGCCGCGCGTTGCGCCACGGCGTTGAGCGTCGCACGGTCGGCGCCGGCGCGAAGGGCCGCGCCCCGGGCCTGGGCCTGGGCGGCGGCGAGCGCCGAGCCCACGGGCCCTGAGAACAGGCCGCATCGGGCATCGGCGGCGGTCATCACGGTGCGTTCGTAGAAGAGGTCGACGCTGCTTGCGCAGGCCAGTCCGGGCGCGGCGCAGAGCGCCACGGCCAGTGCAGTCCCCATCCACCAACACGCCGGGCGCCGCACTTTTGTGTGCGTTGTGCTCGTCATGCTCTCTCATTGTCCCGTATGTTCGGGACCTTGAGTTGAACCTAGACCGGACGCCCTTTCCGGTCCGTTACGAGAGACCCTGCTGCGACATGATGCTGTCCACGGACATCTGGGTGGCCGCCCTGGTCCGCCGCGCCGAGCTGGCGGGCGGCTTCGGCATCGTGGCGCGCAAGGGCGACGCCCGGGCCGGCAGCGTGCTGGTCAAGGTGCTGAACCTCGGTGACAAGACCACCCGGCTCTATTCCGAGGCCACCCGCGGCGACGGCGAGCGGATCTGGATGCGGCCGTCGCTGTTCGACACCGAGGCCGACCTCGACCGCTATATCCAGCGGTCCCTGCGCATCGATCCTGATCTCTGGGTGGTGGATATCGAGGACAAGCAGGGCCGGCACTTCCTGACCGAGCCGGTCGAGGACGCCTGATCTTGCAGGGTTAGCGGGCAATTCACCGCCTTTGTGCACCGGCCCTAAAGTCAGCCATGCGACATTGGCGCCGTGCTCCCCCCAGCCCAGCCTTTCGCGTAGCCGCCCATGCTTTTCCTGATGAACGACGTGGTCCTGAACCTCGACGGCATGACGATGACGCCCAAGATCACGAACCGCCGGTTCCGTGACCTGCCCTTCAACGCCGTCAGCCGCCTGGGCCAGGAACTCTATGCCGAGAGCCCCCTGCTGCATCACCGCCGCCCGCAGCGGGCCAAGCGTCTGGCCCTGCTGATCATGGCCAAGGCGCCGGCCATCAACGCCGCTCTGTTCACCGCCCCCTATTTCGGCTGCCCGCCGCAGGAGGTGACGATGCGCTACCTGAACGTCGACTTCGAGATCATGGCCCACCTGGCCAAGCGCCAGGACAACGGGGAGACCGACAAGATCTGGACCGACCGCCAGGTCTGGAAACGGCTGGCGGCCTAGTCCGACCGCTAGCGTCGAGGCTCCGCCTGCGCTAGTCCCCGCCCATGAGCAATTCTCCCGCCGCCGAGGCCGCGCGCCGGCGCACCTTCGCCATCATCTCCCACCCGGACGCCGGCAAGACGACCCTGACTGAGAACCTGCTGCTGGCGGGCGGCGCGATCCGCGCGGCCGGCGCGGTGCGCGCCCGCGGCGAGAACCGCCGGACCCGGTCGGACTGGATGAAGATCGAGCGCGAGCGGGGCATCTCCGTCTCGGCCAGCGTCATGACCTTCGACCACGACGGCCTGATGTTCAACCTGCTGGACACCCCGGGCCACGAGGACTTCTCGGAAGACACCTACCGGACGCTCACGGCCGCCGACGCCGCGGTCATGGTGCTGGACGCCGCAAAGGGGATCGAGCCCCAGACCCTGAAGCTGTTCGAGGTCTGCCGCCTGCGCGACATCCCCATCGTCACCTTCATCAACAAGATGGACCGCGAGGCCCAGGACCCCATCGAGCTGCTGGACGAGATCGCCTCCAAGCTCGCCCTCGACCCCGCGCCGCTCTATTGGCCGGCCGGGTCGGGTGGCCGGTTCAAGGGGATGCTGGACCTGCGCAACCAGCAGTTCCTGCCCTTCGCCAAGAAGACCGCCGACAATAAGGACGAGGGCCACCCCGCCGCCATCGGCTTCGCCGGCAATGCGGTGTCGAGCTACCTCAACCCGGAGGAACGGGCCGAACTGGAAGAGACCGCCATGCTGGTGGGAGAGGCGTCCAAGCCCTTCGACCCGCAGTCCTTCCTCGAGGGCCACATGACCCCAGTGTTCTTCGGCTCGGCCCTGCGCCACTTCGGCATCGATCAGCTGCTGGCGGGCCTGGGCGCCTATGCCCCGCCGCCCAAGGCGGTGGCCGCGGCCAAGGGCGGCGAGCCCACCCACATCGTCCCGGGCGATCCGGAGGTCACCGGCTTCGTCTTCAAGGTCCAGGCGAACATGGACCCCAACCACCGCGACCGAATCGCCTTCCTGCGCCTGTGCTCGGGCAAGTTTTCCCGCGGTATGAAGCTGAAGGTGCAGAACACCGGCCGCCAACTGTCGGTCAATGCGCCGATCATGTTCTTCGCCTCGGATCGCGAACTGGCCGAGGAAGCCTTCGCGGGCGACGTCATCGGCATTCCCAACCACGGGATCCTGCGGGTCGGTGACAGCCTGTCGGAGACCGGGACCATTCGGTTCGCCGGCCTGCCCAACTTCGCCCCGGAAATCCTGCAGCGGGTCCGCGTAAAGGACCCCCTGAAGGCCAAGCACCTGAAGAAGGCCCTTGAAGGCCTGGCGGAGGAGGGGGTGACCCAGCTCTTCCGGCCGCAGTTCGGCGCGGACTTCATCGTCGGCGCCGTCGGCCAGCTCCAGTTCGAGGTCATGGCTGACCGCCTGGCCAACGAATACCAGCTGGAGGTCCAGTTCGAGGCCAGCCCCTTCGCCGAGGCTCGGTGGATCACCGGGACCAAGGCCGAGATCGAGGACTTCAACACCAAGCACAAGACCGCCATGGCCACCGACATCGACGAACAGCCGGTGTTCCTGGCCAAGTCGGCCTGGGAGCTGGGCTATGTCGTCGAGCGATATCCGACGGTCGCCTTCCACCGCACCCGGGAGCGGGGCTAGAGCGTGACAGCGTCAAGTGGAAACTGGTTGAAGCGCCCGTCACGCTCTAACTCTAAGAAGATAAACCCTTTTTGTCCTGTTCAGGTGAATTCACCTGAACAGGAAAGGGTTTAGGCCGGTGGCCTTCGCGATCGTCTACGGGACTCCGCCCTACAACCTGGTCGACGTGCCGACAGGCGCGGTCCAGGTCTCGCCCATCCTGCCGCGCTCAACGGCCCTGGAGAGCCTTGAGGGCGCCAGCCAGGACGAGGCGGTGATCGCCGCGCCGCCCGGCACGGCCGAGCGGGACTACGCCCTGGCCCAAGGCCTGCGGGTGCTCAAGCCTGGCGGACGCCTCACAGCCTTCGCCCCCAAGGACAAGGGTGGCTCGCGGCTGAAGAAGAGCCTGGAAGCTTTCGGCTGCGAGGTCTTCGAGGAGTCCCGCAAGCATAACCGGATCTGCACGGTCGAGCGGCCGCAGACCATCGCGGGCCTGGACGCCGCCGTGGCCAAGGGCGCGGCCCAGCAGATGGGCGGGCTCTGGAGCCAGCCCGGCGTGTTCAGCTGGGACCGGGTTGATCCGGGCAGCGCCCTGCTGATCGCCAACCTTCCGTCGCTGAAGGGCAAGGGCGCGGACTTAGGCGCCGGCATCGGCATCCTGGCGCTCACCGTCCTGGCCAGCGCCGACGTGAAGAGTCTGGCCCTGGTGGACGTCGACCGTCGCGCCGTCGAGGCCGCGACCAGGAATGTCACCGACCCCCGCGCTGTCATCGTCTGGGGCGACGTGCGCCAGGAGGGCCTGGCCGACCTCGACTTCGTGGTGATGAACCCCCCCTTCCATGATGGCGGGGCCGAGGACCGGGCGCTGGGCGTCGCCTTCATCGAGACCGCCGC
>JAYVDG010000338.1:0-5399 GCA_043749525.1 Phenylobacterium sp. | reverse complement strand
AGCTCGCCGGCCACCGGGAAGACATCCAGCCCGCCGACCTGCTGCATGTAGGTGTACTGGCTGACCTCCATCCCGTCGCACCAGACCTCCCAGCCCAGGCCCCAGGCCCCGACCGTGGGATTCTCCCAGTCGTCCTCGACGAAGCGGATGTCGTGCAGCCGGGTGTTGAGGCCGATGGCCTCCAGGCTGCCCAGATACAGCTCCTGCAGGTTATCGGGGTTCGGCTTCAGGATCACCTGGTACTGGTAATAGTGCTGCAGGCGGTTGGGGTTCTCGCCATAGCGGCCGTCGCCGGGCCGACGCGAGGGCTGCACATAGGCCGCCCGCCAGGACTTGGGACCCAGGGCGCGCAGAACCGTGGCCGGGTGCAGGGTCCCAGCGCCGACCTCCACGTCGTGCGGCTGCAGAATCACGCAGCCCTGACGGCTCCAATAGTCGTGCAATTTCAGAATAAGGCCCTGAAATGAAAGCGGCTTGTCGGCGGGCATGTGAGCTGTTTCGCAGGCGCAAAAAAAGTCGGCGGACCATAGGGCCCGCCGACTTCCGCTTCAACCCACGTAGGGCTGAAGTGTTTAGTTACCCTTGGGGGCCGAGCGATTGCCGGCGTGCGACAGGGGCTTGTACTTGGCGCGGTTCTCCGGGGTGTCGGCCACCGGGCCGTTGGTCACGGTCGTGGTGGTGAGCGTCGCCGCGGTGTCGGTGGTGGCGCCCGTGGTGGCCATGGGCATGGGCATGGGCATGGAGGAATCGGCCGGCATGCTCATCGTGGTCGAGGTGGACGCCCCGGCCGAGGTGTCGGTTCCCATCGTCGGCGCGGGATCGCCAGCCGGCATCGTCATGGGGGTCTGATGCGGATCAGCCGGCTGGGTCATCGTCTGGGCGTGGGCGGCGCCGGCCATCAGAGCGGTGGCGGCGGCGGCGGCGAGAAGGGTCTTGAGGGTCATGGTGATTTCTCCTGGTGGTTCCTGAAGGAAATCCCGGCGACCGAGGGGCGCCGGGTAGCCCCGACTAGTTCTTTTTCGGCAAGACCTGTGTGGCCGGCAGGGTGGTGGGCTCCTTGGCGGGAGCCGCGGCGGCGGCGGGCGCCGTCACCGGCGCGGTGGCCGAGGCGGGCACGGCGGAATTGATCGCCGCCATGGCGCCCGGCGGCATGAGCACCTTGTCGACCACGTGAATGATGCCGTTGGTGGCCATCACGTCGGCCTGGACGATGTCGGCGTCATTGACCTTCAGGGTCGCGCCGCCCGCCAGCTCTACGGACGGACCGGCGACGGTGGCGGCCTTGCGGGTGGCGCCCTTGAACTCGCTCGACGGCACCTTGGCGTTGATGACGTGATAGATCAGCATCTTCTGAAGCTGGGCCTTGTTCTCGGGCAGCATCAGCTTGTCGAGCTCGCCGGCCGGCAGGGCCGCGAAGGCCGCGTCCGTGGGGGCGAACACCGTCAGGTTCTTGTTGTCCTTCAGCAGGGTGGTGAGGTTCGTCGCCTCGGCCGCCTTCAGAAAGGTCGTGAACTGACCCGACGCCTTGGCGGTGGCCACGATGTCGCCGGCGGCGACGACCTGAGGCACGGTGGACGCAGCGGCGGCGGTTGTTTCGGTCGTGGCGGCCGCCGTCGCGGCGGAGGGGGCTGGCTTTACAGCGGCCGCCTTGGCTTTGGATTCGGCGGCGACAGGATTCTTGGCGGGTTTGGTGGCGATCTGCGCCTGGGCGACGCCGGCCATCAGGGCCAGGGCGGCGGTCGTGGTCAGAATGCGGTTCAGATACATTGTGTCCTCGTGACGGGGTGAATGGCCCCCCACTCGCCGAGCCTGGAGAGAAGCTCCGCCTGTCGGCCTCAACAGCGCGCGGCGCCGCCTGCGGTTGCCCTCATCACGGGTTCGTGAAGGCTCGCGAGCTCTGCCTCCGAAACCCAGCTTCACAACACCAATGCGCATTGTGGAGGCGCTTTCTGCGCAGCAAATGAACAATGACCGGGGGATATGCCCGAAAATCAGGCGCCCAAGGTCTTTTCCTTGATCAGAAGTTACCGGGCGTCCGCCGTCGCCTGCGTGTCTCGATAGCGTCGCCTTGCCGTCGAGGGGGCTGAACTCGCGACGGGTCGGGAATTCACCACGGGCGTGCCGATCTTTGGGGCTGCGCAGGAGCGAGCGATGAAACTGATCATGGCGATCGTCAAACCCTTCAAGCTGGACGATGTGCGCGAAGCGCTCGTCGCCGCCGGCGTCGAGGGGCTGACGGTCTCGGAAGTTAAGGGCTACGGCCGGCAGAAGGGGCAGACAGAGATCTACCGGGGCGCTGAGTACCAGGTGAACTTCGTTCCCAAGGTGAAGCTGGAAGCCGTGGTCGACGACAGCGCCGCGGCCAAGGCCGTGGAGGCCGTCAAGGCCGCCGCCGCCACCGGCAAGATCGGCGACGGGAAGATCTTCGTCCTCAATGTCGAGGACGCGGTTCGCATTCGGACCGGCGAGTCCGGCACTGCTGCGCTCTAGAGCGCAGCGCGAACTCATCGGGACAAGGGGATAGCACATGAAAACATTCGGATTTAAGCGGCTGGCGGGCTTGATGGCCGCCGCCACCCTGGTCGGAGCGCCGCTCGCGCTTCCGGCCTTCGCGCAGGACGCACCCGCCGCCGAGGCCGTCGCGCCCGCGCCGGAAGCCTCGGCGCCGGCTCCCGAAGCGGCGCCCGCCGCCGTGGAAGCCGCGCCGGCCGCCGCGCCCGCGCCCAAGCTGGACACCGGCGACACGGCCTGGGTCCTGACCTCCACCGCCCTGGTCCTGATGATGACCATTCCGGGCCTGGCCCTGTTCTACGGCGGCATGGTCCGCCGCAAGAACATCATCGCGACCGTCGCCCAGTCCTTCGTCGTCACCGCCCTGGTGTCGGTGATCTGGATGGCCATCGGCTACTCGATGTCCTTCGGCGCCAATCCGAACGAGATGCTGAACAAGTACGTCGGCGGGCTCGGGAACGCGTTCCTCGGCCAGGTGACGATGACCAGCACCAACAGCCTGGCCGCGACCATACCGGAATCGGTCTTCGTGATGTTCCAGATGACCTTCGCGATCATCACTCCGGCTCTCATCGCCGGCGCCTTCGCCGAGCGCATGAAGTTCTCGGCCCTGCTGCTGTTCACCACCCTCTGGGCGATCTTCGTCTACGCGCCGATCGCGCACTCGGTATGGGGCGGCGGGTTCCTTGGGACCTTGGGCGTCCTGGACTTCGCGGGCGGCACCGTCGTCCACATCAACGCCGGCGTCGCGGGCCTGATGTGCGCTCTCGTGTTGGGCAAGCGTAAGGGCTACGGCACCGAGAACATGGCGCCGTCCAACCTGGTCTTCACCATGATCGGCGCGAGCCTTTTGTGGGTGGGCTGGTTCGGCTTCAACGCCGGTTCGGCCGTCGGCTCCAACGCCCTCGCCGGCGTGGCCATGCTGAACACCCAGGTGGCCACGGCCGCCGCGGCCCTGGCCTGGATGATCGTCGAGTGGGTCGAGCGCAAGAAGCCCGGCATGCTGGGCCTCGCCTCGGGCGCCGTCGCCGGTCTGGTGGCGATCACGCCGGCCGCCGGTTTCGTGAACCCGCAAGGCGCGCTGATCATCGGCATCATCGCCGGCGGCGTCTGCTACGTCGGCGCGGTCTGGCTCAAGCGCATCTTCAAGTATGACGACAGCCTCGACGCCTTCGGCGTGCACGGCATCGGCGGCATCGCCGGCGCCCTGCTCACTGGCGTCCTGGCCGATCCGGCGATCAACTCGCTGGGCGAAGGCGCCAGCCTGATCAAGCAAGCCACCGGCGTCGGCGCGACCATCGCCTACACCGCGATCGCCACCCTGATCATCCTCTTCATCTGCAAGTTCACCACCGGACTGCGGGTTTCTGAAGAGGCCGAGACGGAAGGCCTGGACCTCTCGCTGCACGGCGAAGCCCTGCACGAATAGTCCACGTCAAACCGAAGCGTTGGGAACGGGGGTCCTTCGGGCCCCCGTTTTCGTTTGGGCTATCGCCAGCCGGCGTGGGTGATGGCGTACTCGACCTCCCCCTGCTCGGAGCCCGGCAGCGGATCATCCCAGGCGACGTGGAACGTGCGAACGTGGGCGAGCCCCGCCTTCTCCATGACGCGCCGCGAGCCGGTGTTCACCGCCATGGTCTGGCCCCAGACGCGGGCGAGACCCAGGCCAGATCCACCAGGGCGCGGGCCGCCTCGGCGGCATAGCCCTGCCCCCAGGCCGACCGCAGCAGCCGATAGCCAAGCTCGGCCCCATCACCCTCCATCCGCAGCGACGCCCAGCCGACGAAGGCGTTCGACGCCTGGTCGCAAAGAACCCAGGCGCGCCGCCTCAGGAGTTCGGGGAGGCCCTCACGCTCCACCACCTCACGGGTCTCGCCCACCCCGGTGATGAAGGCCATCACCTGCGGATCGCCGGCCAGGGCGACCAGGTGTTCGAGATCCGCTGACTTCAGGGGCCGCAGACGCAGGCGTTGGGTTTCCAGCAGCACAGTCCCTCCCCGGCCGATCTCGAGCGGCGACGACCTTATCGTGGCGGCCGCCGACCGGTGGAGGCAAGGGCCATGGCGACCACCTCCGCCACTGCGGAGATTACGGCTTCTGGCCGGTCGAGCTGGATATTGTGACCGCTGTCGGCGACGTGACGGCGGACACCTCGGGTCGAGAGGGCGGTGAGCGCGTCCTGACCAGCCTCCAGGGTGGCGAGGAAGGCCTGCGCCTCATCGGTGGGCAAAGGCGGCGCCACCCGCAAGCCCGCCGACAGCACTACCAGGGGCAGGTCACCCAGCAGCGCTCGGCTCTCCACAGCACCGGCGGCGCTGGCGGTCTCGATCGCCTCGCATTCGGAGATGTGCGTGCGCCAATAGCCCGGCGTCAGAGCCGCGTCGCGTCGGCGCGCGTTCAGCGCCTCCGGCAGCTCTGCCATCGGCTGGGGCACGTATTGCGCATATTCGGCCAGGCCCGGACGCAGGGCGCCGGAGCGGGCGCAGGCCGCGACATAGCGGAGCTGATTCATGTGATTCTTCCAGGCGGGACGCCAGCTTGGCGCGGCGGCCTGTTGGCGCACGGTCCAGTCGTCAGCGGTGGCGTCCACCAACACCAGGCCAGCGACGTCCTCAGGATGGCGGCGTGCGAACCAGCGGGCCTCGAAGCCGCCGTTGGACGCGCCCACCAGCACATAGGGCGGCGCAATCCCGGCGACCGTCAGGGCGGCGCGCAGATCACCGACGATCCGCGGCGTCGTGCGCGGAAAGGGACCCAGGTCGCTAAAGCCGAGGCCCGCGCGGTCGTGGGCCACGACCCGGAAGTCGCGGGCGAGCTCCGACTGCACGCGGGCCCAGATCAGGGTGGTGCTGTGGTCGCCGCCGCACAGCACGACGGTGGGGCCGCCC
>JAYVDG010000337.1:0-5402 GCA_043749525.1 Phenylobacterium sp. | reverse complement strand
GTCAGGAAGGCCGCGTCGGCCAGGGCGCCGCCGCCCAGCACGTGGGCCTCAGCCGCGGCGATCTCGTCTTCACTGAAACCGGCCAGTTTCAGGGTGTCGAACTCGGGGTCGGCCAAATCCGCTTCGGTAGCCCCCAACACGTCTGACAAAAACCCCGCATCCACCACCTGGGCGGAGAAGGCGTCGCGCAGCTGGGCGGCGAAGGGCAGGGCGGCCTCGGCCGAGGCGATCTCGTGCTCGGTGAAGCCGCGCGCCTTCAGCGCGGTGTGATCGACGCCCGGCGCTTCGGAAAGGTCCAGCCGGCCGATCAGGTGAGCGCGCGCGGCGGCGATGTCGACGCCCAGGGCCGTCAGCCCCTGCAGGGCCGCTTCCGACAGCACCCGGGTCAGGGCGCCGTCCTCGGTCTCGGCCACGGTGACAGGTCCCAGCCACGGAGCGCCGGAGCTGGAGGCCCCGCCCAGCCGCAGGGCCAGGTCGGGATCGTCGAAGATCGCCAGGCCGCCGGTCAGCGGGATGTCGGCCATGGCGGTCCGGGCCCGCTGATAGATCTCGCGGACCGCCAGCCGGCCTTCGTTCGAATCATAGGCCAGGCCTTGCGCGGCCAGCCAGTCGGCGACCCCGCCCAGGCCGAGCGCCACGGGACCTCCAAAGGCGGCCAGCGCGATGGCCGCGAGGCCCACGGCGTCGTCGAATCCCTCGCCATCGAACGCGGCCCCGGTCCCGAAGGCGAGCAGAACCACGGCGCCGCGCGTCGCGGTCCAGGTCTGGGCGATCTTCGGCGCGGCCCCGTCAGCGAAGGCCGCCACCACGACACCGGTTTCCCAGGCCGCCGCCGCCAGGGCTCGGTCACTTTCGGCCAGGCCGGCGGGAATGGCGGCGATCAGGCCGGGACCGTCGCCGCTCTCGAACTGCGCCTGGGCCGACCACAGGCCCTCCCCGGCGCGGGCCAGGGTCATGGCGTCCAGGATCATAGCGTCGGTGGCGCCGGCCCCGCGGGCGGCTTCGGCGGCGCGGGCCAGGCTGAGATTGGATTGTGGGTCGGCGCAGGCGGCGCGATCGCCCTCGCAGCGCTGAATGGCGTCCATCACCCCCTGCAGCCGCTGGGCCAGGGCCGAGGCGGCGGCGCGGGCCGAGACCCGGCCCCGGCGGCGCGCGCGCAGGGTGGCCAGGGTCTTCACATAGTCGGCGTCGTGGGGGGCGATGACACCGGGCGCATCTAGGGCGCGGGGCTCTGCGATGGCCAGGCGTCCGGCCAGCAGGGCGGCGCCCAGGTCGCGACGGAAGGCGGCTCGGGTCCGCGCATCGGGCAGCAGGGCCAGGCCGCCCGCCTGTTCGGCGATGATCTCGGCCTTGCGGAAGATGGCGGCGGGCAGGTCGGTCTCGCCGTGGGCCCAGTCCAGCCAGGCCTCGACCCGCGCATCGGTCCAGGCGGCCGGAGCCAGCACCTCGACCACGCTGTCGGCGCGCTCAAGAGGCCTGCGTTCGATCCGGCCCGGTTCGCTTCGCAACGGTTTGTCTCCCACGGCGCGAGGTTAGGCGCCCGGACGGTCTGCCGCAACAGATGTTGTGGTCGCAGGCCAGTTCTCAACAACATCTTGCGGTGATCGCGCCGCTGGACGCTCGGGAGGGCGCCGCCTATAGTCCGCCCGCCTCCCAACCCCGTTGGATCTTCAAAAACGTGCTCAAGTCGATCTTTACCTGGTGGAACGGCGCCACGATTGGCGCGCTCTTCACCGTCTGGCGCCGTGGCGTGCTCGTCGGCTCCGACGACATGGGCAACAAGTACTACCAGGCCAAGGACGACAGCGATTCCTACGACAAGGGTCGCCTGCGCCGCTGGGTGACCTATCAGGGTTATGCCGAGGCCTCCAAGGTTCCGCCGGAATGGCACGGCTGGCTGCACCACACCTTCGAGGAACCGCCGACCAAGGAGCCGCTGAAGCGCCAGGTCTGGGAGAAGGACCACCTTCCCAACATGACCGGCACCATCAACGCCTGGCGGCCCAAGGGCTCCATCAGCCGTGGCGGCGAGCGCCAGAAGGCGACCGGCGACTACGAGGCCTGGAAGCCGGAATAGTGGGCGGGCGTCCTCTCCTCAGCCTGACGGTTGGTATCAGCGTCCTCGCGGCGGCCGGCTTCGTGGCCGCCCAGACCGCGCCCGGCGCCCCGACCGCGCCGATCCCCGGAGCCGCCCCCGTCGCCCCGTCCCCGTTGCCGGCGGCCAACCAGCCGCAGCCGGCCGAGGAGGCGCCGCCCGCCATCGTGCCCGTTCCCGCGCCCGTGGCCACGCCACCCGTGCAGGCCTCCGAGGTCGCGCCAGCCGCGCCGCCCAAGGCCCAGGTCGTGGAAAAGCCCGCCGAAAGCACCATCAAGCGCGCCCGGTACGACGTCGCCATCATCCAGGCCCTGGACAAGGTCACCGCCGAAACCGTCCGCTTCGAGGCCGCCGTCGGCCAGCCGGTCCGCTACAAGACCCTGGTCTTCACCGTGAAGGCCTGCGAGCAGGCCGCCGCCGACGAGCCGCAGGAGGACGCCATCGCCTATATGACGGTGGACTCCCAGCCCAAGGCCGCGCCGGGCAAGCCGACCCCGCCGCCGCGCCAGGCCTTCAAGGGCTGGATGTACGCGTCCTCGCCGGGCCTGAACCCGTTGCAGCATCCGGTCTATGACGCCTGGCTGATCACCTGCAGAGCCGCGGCCCCCGTCGTGGCCGCCGGCAGTCGCTGAAACTCGCCGCGGGCGCCCAGCGCCTTGCCGAGCCTTCGCCGATACGCGGCGCGTGAGATTTCTTCCGTTCCGAACTGCGCCAGGTGCTCGGTCATGAACTGGGCGTCGAGCAGCACGAACCCTCCGGCGATCAGGCGGGCCACCAGATGCACCAGGGCCACCTTGGAGGCGTCGGTGCGGGTGGAGAACATGCTCTCGCCGAAGAAGGCGCCCTCCAGCGACACGCCGTAGAGCCCGCCCACCATCTCGTCGCCCAGCCAACACTCGACGCTGTGCGCGTGGCCAATCTCGAACAGGTCGGCGTAGAGGCTCTCGATAGGACCGTTGATCCAAGTCTCGGTGCGTCCGGCCTTGGCCGCGGCGCAGGCGGTGACGACGTCGGAGAAGGCGGTGTCGATCCGCACCTCGAAGGGATCGCCCCGCACCGTGCGCGCCAGCCGCTTGGAGAGATGGAAATCGGCCAGGGGAATCACGCCGCGCCGCTCCGGATCGATCAGGAAGACCGCGTCGTCGTCCCGCGCGTCGGCCATGGGGAAGACCCCGCGCGCGTAGCAATTGAGGAGTTCGGTGGGGCCGAAGGTCTTCATGGCTTTGCGGGGAGACAATCCCCTTCACCGCTCGTCCCGGCGAAGGCCGGGATCCAGATCGTAGAACTCTGAGTTTCAGGACGGGCGCCGGCAGAGTTTTCCGGAGAGATCAGGTGTTCTTTGATCTGGGTCCCGGCCTTCGCCGGGATGAGCGGAGATTGGGTCACTCAAGGCCTCGGACGACAGGTCCAGACCTGCCAGGCGCCGCCCCGGGGCGCGCTGACCACCGCCTCGTCCAGCACATCGGTCGTGGCCTTGATCTGCCGCCACAGCCGCAGGGATTTCAGCCCCAGCCACTGGGTGAAGCCCAGCACGCCGCCGGGGTTCAGCAGCTTGGCGTAGTGGGCGATCAGGATCTGCGGATCACCAAGATATTCAAGGCACTCGGGGAAGACGATGACGTCGAACTTTTCGTCGGTCTCGAACCGCGCCCCGTCGCCGGTGACGAACTCCACGGCGCCGGGCTTCAGTTCGCCCGCCAGCCGCTGCTTGGCCCGCTCGATGCCGAGGTCCGACAGATCGACCCCCAGATAGCGCGCGGGCGTCAGCGCGCGGATCGAATCGTAGAAGGCGCCTTCGCCACAGCCGATATCCAGGATACGCGGATGCGGCTTGGCCTCGGCCACCAGGGCGGCCAGCAGGCGGTGATGGTGGCGCTGGTCGCTCTCCAGCAGCTCGTCATAGGCGCCCTTGGCGTAGTAGCCGTCCCAGACCTTGGCGGGCGCCGCCTTGGGGCCGTCGCCACGGCGCATGAACAGCTCGCCGACCCACGGCCGATCGATGGCCGCCAGTTCAAGGAATCGCCGCCAGCGCAGATAGGCCATCGATCCCCCGTTCGGCCCCTAGGCCGAAGCCTCCACCTGAGACTTCATCCAGCGTTCCAGCCAGTGGATGTCGTAGGTCCCCGAAATGATGTCGGGCTGGTGGATCAGCTCCTGGAACAGCGGGATCGAGGTCTCGATGCCGCCGACCACCATCTCGCCCAGGCAACGGTTGAGGCGTGCGAGGCACTCCTCGCGGTCGCGGCCGTGCACGATCAGCTTGCCTACCAGGCTGTCGTAGTCGGGCGGGATCGTATAGCCGGCATAGAGCGCGCTATCGAGCCGAACCCCCAGGCCGCCGGGGGCGTGGAAATCGGTGACCAGGCCCGGCGAGGGCGCGAAGGTCTTCGGGTTCTCGGCGTTGATCCGGCACTCGATGGCGTGGCCCTCGAAGACGATGTCCTCCTGGCGGAAGGACAGCGGCAGGCCCGCGGCGATGCGGATCTGTTCGCGCACCAGGTCGATGCCGGTGATGGCCTCGGTGACCGGGTGTTCCACCTGCAGACGGGTGTTCATCTCGATGAAGAAGAACTCGCCGTTCTCGTACAGGAACTCGATAGTGCCGACGCCCAGATAGCCGATGGCCTTGATCGCATCGACCACCACCTTGCCGATCTTGGCGCGGCCCGCCGCGTCGATGACCGGCGAGGGGGCTTCCTCCAGCACCTTCTGGTGACGCCGCTGCAGGGAGCAGTCGCGCTCGCCCAGATGGCAGACATTGCCGAAGCTGTCGGCGATGACCTGGATCTCGATGTGGCGCGGGGTCTGCAGGTAGCGCTCCATATAGACCGCGTCGTCGCCGAACGAGGCGCGCGCCTCGGCCCGGGCGGTGGAGACCGCCTCGGCCAGGTCGTCGATGGTCTCGGCCACCTTCATGCCGCGCCCGCCACCGCCGGCGGCGGCCTTGATCAGCACGGGGAAGCCGATTTCCTTGGCGGCGGCGAAGGCCTCCTCCTCGGTGGTCACGGCGCCGTCGGAGCCGGGGACCACGGGGATGCCCGCGTTCTTCACCGCCTGCTTGGCGGTGATCTTGTCGCCCATCATCAGGATGTGCTCGGCCTTAGGGCCGATGAAGGTGAAGCCGTGCGCCGTGACGATCTCGGCGAAGCGGGCGTTCTCCGACAGGAAGCCGTAGCCCGGATGGATCGCCTGGGCGCCAGTGATCTCGGCCGCCGCGATGATCGACGGGATGTTCAGGTAGGACTTGGCCGCCGAGCGCGGGCCGATGCAGACGCTTTCGTCGGCCAGCCGCACCCACATGGCGCCG
>JAYVDG010000336.1:0-13903 GCA_043749525.1 Phenylobacterium sp. | reverse complement strand
GGCAGGTCTGGCGCAGGGGTTGGTGCAGGCGGCTGGGCTCAAGGCGGCGTGGGTGGGGTAGCGCTGGAATCCTTCTCCCCTTGCGGGAGAAGGATCAGGTCAGCCGTTCCGTTTTACGAAGGCCCGGATGGCGGCGATCACCTGGTCCTGGTGGTCGGCGGTCAGGTAGGGGTGCATGGGCAGGCTCATCACCTTTTCCGCCGCGGCGTCGGTCACCGGCAGGCCGCCGGGGGCGGGGTATCGGGAGTAGATCTCCTGGCGGTGAATCGGGATCGGGTAGTAGACGGCGCTGGGGATTTCGGCGGCCTTCAGGTGGGCCACCAGGCCGTCACGGTCCTCGGTCTCGATGGTGTACTGGGCCCAGACACTGACCCCGCCTTCGATCACCTTGGGCACGCTCACGATGTCGCCGAGGCCTGCCGCATAGCGGTCGGCCACCAGGTTTCGGGCGGCGATCTCGTCCTCGAAGATGGTCAGCTTCTGCAGCAGGACGGCGGCCTGGATGGTGTCCATGCGGCTGTTCATGCCGATGCGCATGTTCAGGTACTTAGGGTCGTGGTCGAAGGTCTTGCCGGCGATGTCGGACTTCACGGCCTGGCCGTGGACCCGCAGCGAGACCAGCAGGTCGTGCAGCCGCTCGTCCTTGCACAGCACGGCCCCGCCGTCGCCATAGCAGCCCAGCGGCTTGGCCGGGAAGAAGCTGGTGGTGGTGACGTCGGCCCAGGCGATCGGGTGCTGGCCGTTCAGGGTGCAGCCGAAACCTTGCGCGGAGTCGGCGATCAACTTCAGGCCGTGCTTCTTCGTGACCACAGCGATGGCCGGATAGTCGGCGGGCTGGCCGAACAGGTCGACGGCGATCACCGCGCGGGGGGTGAGCTTGCCCTGCGCCTTGATGGCCTCGATGGCGGCGTCGAGCTTCACAGGATCGAGGTTGTAGGTGCCCGGCAGCACGTCGACGAACACCGGCGAGGCGCCCACCAGCGGCATGACTTCGGCGGTCGCCGCGAAGGTGAAGGAGGGGCAGAAGACCGCGTCGCCGGGACCGATGTCCCAGGCCATCAGCGGCAGCTGGATCGCCTCGGTGCCCGAGCCGCAGGACAGCACGTAGGGCGCCTGGCCGAACGCGCCGAGCTGCTTTTCGACCTCGACGATCTCCGGCCCCATGATGTAGGCGCCCGAGCGCACCACCTTGAGGATCGCATCCTCCAGCGGCTGGCCAAGACGCGCCCGCTGGGCCTGGAGGTCGATGAACGGAATCGGCATGTGGAAAAGTCCCGGGTCACGAAGCGGCGCGCTTCATGACACGGCGAGTCTAGCCAAGCCAAACACGCTTGTTTTCGAAAAATTGCGGGAGAGCGCCGGGCCTCCCCGCGAACGGGGAGGCCCGAAAGCCCTAGATCTGCCGGGCGCGGCCTTCCCAGTAGGGGGCGCGGACCTTGTTGCGCTGGATCTTGCCGGCTTCGGAGCGCGGAAGGTCGGTGACGAAGTCCAGGCCGCGCGGCACCTTGTAGGCCGCCAGCGTCTGGCGGCCGAAGTCCAGGAGTTCCTGGGCCAGCTTGTCCGACGGCTCATAGCCGGGCTTCAGCATGATCACGGCGCGGACCTGTTCGCCCCACTCGTCGTGCGGAATGCCGACGGTTGAGCTATCGGCGACCGCATCATGCTTGATCAGCTCGTTGTCGATCTCCTGCGGGTAGATGTTCACCCCGCCCGAGATGATGGTCTCGGCGTTGCGGCCGGTGAGGAACAGGTAGTCGTCCTCATCGAAATAGCCGACGTCGCCCATGGTGAAGAAGCCGTCGCGCCGGTTGGCGTCGGTCTTGGCCTGGTCCTTGTAGTAGGTGAAGCCACCGGTGGGGGGCAGCTGGTGATAGATGCCGCCGGGAACGCCGGGGGGCAGGATATTGCCTTCCTCGTCCAGGATGCGGACCTCCAGCATCATCGGGCGCTTGCCGACGCTGCCGGGCTTCTTGAGCCATTCCTCCGAGGTGATGGTGAAGCCCGCGCCGCCTTCGGAGCCGGCATAGTACTCGCTGAGCACCGGGCCGAACCACTCGATCATAGCGTGCTTGACCTCGGGCGGGCAGGGCGCCGCGCCGTGCACTACGTACTGCACGTGGCTGATGTCGTACTTGGCCTTCACTTCCGCCGGCAGGGCCAGCAGGCGCTGGAACATGATCGGCACCAGGTGCAGGTGCGTGACCTTCTGTTCAGAGATGGTCTTCAGGACGTGCTCGGAATCCCACTTGTCGATGAAGTGCAGCGGGATTCCGGCGTTCATCGAGGCCGAGACGTCGAAGGCGAGCGGCGCGGCGTGATAGGCGGGACCGGCGCAGAGCTGCACCGAGGTCTCCGGGTCATAACCGCGCATCGCCAGCATGGAGGGCGGGATCACCTGAGCCTGGGCGCGGAACACGCCCTTCGGCCGGCCGGTGGTGCCCGAGGTGTACATCATCTGGTTGCCGCGCACGGGGTCGGCGATGTCCGAACCGTCCTGCTCGGCCAGGGCTGAGTCGTAGTTGGTGAAGCCGTCGATATCGCCGCCCACCGACAGCTTGATCAGCAGGCCGGTGCATTCGGCGGCGGCGGGCTTGGCGGCGGCCACGCGGGCCTCGGCCACCAGGGCCTTGGCCTCGCAATCCTTGATGATGTAGGCGATCTCGTCGACCGTCAGGTGCCAGTTCACCGGAGTGATGCGCAGGCCGCTGCGCTGGGTGGCGGCTAGGGTTTCGATGAATTCGGCGCGGTTCGAGCAGAGCAGGGCGACCGCGTCGCCGGCCTTCAGGCCCGCCTTGCGCAGGGTGCGGACCAGCTTGTTGGCGTTGGCGTTGACCTCGGCGAAGGTCTTCACCCGGCCGGACGGATCAATCACCGCCGGACGGTTGGGGGCTTGCGAAGCCCAGAAGGCGACGGTCATGCCGTCGACGGCCGAGGCGTCAAGGGCCGCGGTCAAATCCTCGCGCGTTTTCAAATCTTCCATCTCAAATTCCTCCCGTCGCCCGGTGGCCGGCAGCGGCTTTCACACGGTGCAATCAATTTTGTAGGTCTCCGGCGCGGCGTCTTGTCGGCGACCATGGGCGCAATATGCCCGGCGAGCCGCCGTTCCGTTCCGGAAACCCACCATCACACGGCTTGCCGCGCCGGACAACGCCTCCGGAAATCCGGACAAGGACCGGATGTAGAACCACAGACCTGGAACATCGTTGGCGCGGGGTCAGGGAGCCCAAAACGAACTTGGCCGTTGTGTGGTGTCGACGACAATGAGCCGCCCGGCTCGGAGCTAGGGTCGTAACCCTTGGAACCACGCGAGTAGGCGCTTGACTGTTCAGACCAAATTCCCGGCGGAGCTTGCGAGCACCGGCATCATCGGCCTCGACGATATCCTGCGGGGCGGCTTGGCGCGCAACCGCGTCTACCTGATGGAAGGCACGCCTGGGACCGGCAAGACGACGGCCGCGATGCAGTTCCTGATGGCCGGCGCGCAGGCCGGAGAGACCGGCCTCTACGTGACGGTGTCGGAGACCGAGGAGGAGTTGCTCGCGACCGCGGCGTCTCACGGCTGGACGATGCCCGACCTGGTGAAAATCTTCGAATTGATCCCGCCGGAGGATCTGCTGGACGAGCAGCAGCAGCAGAGCCTGCTCTACTCCTCCGACCTGGAACTGGGGGAAACCACCCGGATGATCTTCCAGGCGGTGGAGGAAACCAAGCCCACCCGGGTGGTCATCGACAGCCTGTCGGAGATCCGCCTGCTGGCCGGCGGCTCCCTGCGCTATCGGCGCCAGATCCTGGCGCTGAAGCACTACTTCTCCCGGAACGGGGCGACCGTCCTGATGCTCGACGACATGACCACCGACGCCAATGACAAGACCGTCCACAGCGTCGCCCACGCCGTCATCCGGCTGGAAGAGCTGGCGCCCGTCTATGGCGCCGAGCGTCGCCGATTGCGCGTGGTGAAGTATCGTGGCCAGCCGTTCCGCGGCGGCTTTCATGATTTCCTGATCCGCGAGGGCGGCCTGGATGTCTTCCCGCGTCTGATCGCGTCCGAGCACCGCATCGAGTTCAAGCGCGAGGCCCTGGCGAGCGGCGTCACCGAGCTGGACACCCTGCTGGGCGGCGGCGTGGCGCGCGGCTCCTCGACCCTGGTCCTCGGTCCAGCCGGCGCCGGCAAGTCGCTGCTGGTGATGGAGTTCGTGGTGGCCGCCATCAAGCGCGGCGAGAAGGCGGCGATGTTCATCTTCGACGAAGAACTGGGCCTGCTGTTCGACCGCGCCAGGACTTTGGGCATCGACCTCGAGGCCATGCGGGATTCCGGTTCGTTGCTGATTGAGCAGGTCGACGCCGCCGAACTGGCGCCTGGCGAATTCGCCCACAGGGTCCGCAATTGCGTCGAGAAGATGAACCTGCAGACCATCGTCATCGACAGCCTGAACGGCTACCAGGCCGCCATGCCGGAGGAGCAGTTCCTGGTGCTGCACATGCACGAGCTGCTGACCTTTCTGAACCGCCGCGGCGCCAGCACCTTCCTCACCGTCGCCCAGCATGGCCTGGTGGGAGACATGAAGGCGCCGGTGGACATCACCTACCTGGCCGACACCGTCATTCTGATGCGCTACTTCGAGGCGTCGGGCCGGGTGCGACGGGCGATCTCGGTGATTAAGAAGCGCACGGGGTCCCACGAGGACACCATCCGCGAATATCAGATCGACAAGCGGGGCCTCACGGTCGGCGGTGCGCTAGAAGGCTTCCAGGGTGTGCTGCGCGGGGTGCCTGTCTATACCGGCCTGGCGGAATCCCTGCTGGACGAACGGGTTTGAGCAATCTCGCCGCCCTGCGCGAGGAGACCGCGCTGATCCTGACCCCGGCCGGGCGCGACGCCCAGATCGCCGCCAGTTTGCTCGGAGAGGCCGGAATCCAAAGTCGGACGTGTGGGGGCGTCGAGGATCTCTGCCGCGAACTCAAGGAGGGCGCCGGCTTCGCCCTGCTGGCCGACAACGCCCTGCGCAACGCCGATGTCGCGCCCCTGGCGCGGTGGGTGTCGAGCCAGCCGCCGTGGTCGGACTTCCCCTTCGTCCTGCTGACCGAGCGCGGTGGCGGGCTGGAACGCAATCCCCAGGCCTTCCGCCTCACCGAGGCGCTAGGCAATGTCATCTTCCTGGAGCGGCCCTTCCACCCGACCAGCCTGGTGAGCGTGACCCGCACCGCCCTTCGCGCCCGGCGGCGGCAGTATGAGGCGCGCCACCGGATCGATGAGATCCGCGAGGCCGAACTGCAGCTTGAGCGCCGGGTCGAGGAGCGCACGTGGGAGCTGGGGGCGGCCAACCGTCAGCTCGTCGCCCAGATCGAGGAGCGGGAAAAGGTCGAGGCGGCCCTGCGCCAGGCCCAGAGGCTGGAGGCCGTGGGCCAGCTGACCTCCGGCGTCGCCCACGACTTCAACAATCTGCTGACCGTGGTGCTGGGCAACGTGCGCCAGCTGGCCAAGGCCGAGACCAATCCCACCGTCCGCCGCCGCCTGGACATGATGGAGCAGGCCGCGCAGCGGGGCGCCAAGCTCACTGCCCAGCTGCTGGCCTTCTCACGCCGCCAGAAGCTGGAGCCCCAGCTCGTCGACCTGAACCACACCGTCGCCAGCATGCGTGACCTGTTGCAGAGCACCATGGCCTCCCACGCCCGTATCGAGACCGAACTCGCGCCCGACCTCTGGGGGGCGATGATCGACCCGACCCAGATCGAGCTGGTGATCCTGAACCTGGCCATCAATGCCCGCGACGCCATGGAGGTCGGCGGCGTGCTCACCGTCAGCACCGCCAACGCCGTCCTGGGCCAGCCTCGGCGCGCCGAGGAGCCGCCGCCGGGGGACTACGTGATGGTGGCGGTGTCCGACACCGGGTCGGGCATGGCGCCCGAAGTGCTGGCCAAGGTCTTCGAGCCCTTCTTCACGACCAAGGCGGTGGGAAAGGGCTCCGGCCTGGGCCTTTCCCAGGTGTTCGGCCTGGCCAAGCAGTCCGGCGGCGGGGTGCGCATCGACACCGCGCCGGGCGCCGGGACCTCGGTGAAGGTCTACCTGCCTCGGTGCGACGACATCGCCGCGCCGCGTCCCGCCGTCCGCGAGCCGCCGCTGGGGGTCGATGGCCGCCCGGTGGTCCTGCTGGTGGACGATGACAGCGCCGTCCGCGAGATCACCGCCGGCATGCTGGACGAACTGGGCTACGCGGTGGTGGAGGCCGGCAGCGGCGGCGCGGCGCTGGAGTTGCTGCAGCAGCGGCCGGACGTCGACCTGATGCTGCTGGACTTCGCCATGCCGGGCATGAACGGCGCCGAGGTGGCCCGCGAGGCGACCAGCCGCCGACCGCATCTGCCCATCGTCTTCGTCACCGGCTATGCCGATGTCGAGGCCCTGGCCCATGCCGGTGAGGCCGGCGTCATCCAGAAGCCCTTCGAGGACCACGAACTGGCCAGCAAGCTGCGGGCCCTGCTTGAGGGGGCTTCGGCCTAGCCGAACTTCGCCGCGGCCCAGCGCAAGGCGAGATAGCCCACCGTCGCGGCGACGGCGGTGACGAAGGTCCCCCACAGGATGTCGGCCACGGTGATCTTCGTGGCCCAGACCTTCAGGGTCGCCTGGTTGGTGAGGTCGTAGGTGGCGTAGCACATGGCCCCCAGGATCGCCCCGGTGGTCATCGCCTTGGTCCAGGACCCGGCGGGCGAAACCGCCAGGACCACGATCCCCAGCACATAGGCCAGGTAGAAGACCGCCGCGGCCTTCAGGTTCACGTCCTCGGCCAGGATCGGGTTGAGGGTCGGCCGGTAGAGCCGCTCGTTGCTCAGGGTCAGCCAGACGGCGTCCACGGCGGCGAACGTCAGGCCGGTGGCCAGGTAGGCGATGACGTATTTCAGCATGGCGCGATCCCTCAGGCCGGCCGCAGGCGATAGTGGCTGACGCCCCATTCCGCCCCGGCGCGATGTCCGAACAGCCCGGCGGTGGCCAGGAAGAACAGCCGCCAGCGCCGGCGCCACAGCACCGCCTGGTCGCCATAGACCTCCCGCAGCACCGGCCGGATGACGGCGGCGTTGCGGTCGTAGTTCTCCAGCCACTGGTTGGCGGTGGTTTCGTAGTGGGCGCCGCTCCAGCGCCAGTCGGCCTCGACCGTGAACAGGTCGGGGAACTGCCGCATCAGGTCGTGGCTGGGCATTACCCCGCCGGTGAAGAAGTGCTGGCCGATCCAGTCAGCCTCATCGTTCACGTCGAACCGGTAGGGCGTGGTCTTGTGCGTGAAGACGTGGATGAACATCGCCCCGTCCGGCTTCAGCCAGGTCTTGGCCCGGGTCAGCAGGCCGCGCCAGTTGGCCATGTGCTCGAACATCTCCACCGAGACGATGCGGTCGAAGGCGCCGGGCTGGGCCTCGAAATCATTCATGTCGGCGGTGATCACCGTCAGGTTGGTGAGGCCTTGGGCCGCGGCCCGCCGGCGGATGAACTCGCCCTGGCTCTTCGAGTTGGACACGCTGGTCACCCTTGAGCGCGGCAGGTTCCGCGCCATCCAAAGTGACAGAGAGCCCCAGCCGCAGCCGAGTTCCAGGATGTGCTGGCCGTCTTGCAGGTCGGCGTGGGCGGCGGTCGCGGACAGGGCCTTCTCCTCGGCCTGTTCCAGCGTTGAGGCGCCGTCACCATAGAGGCAGCAGGAGTATTTCAGCTGCGGGCCCAGCACCGCCTCGAAGAAGGCGGCGGGCAGTTCATAGTGCTGGTCGTTGGCCTCGCCCGTGTGCTCGGCGATCGGCCGCTGCGCCATCTCGACGGCGAACTGCGCCTCGGCGTCGGCCGGCGCGTCGGCCAGGTTGCGGCGCGCGTTAGCCACGAGGAAGTCCACCGCGGCGCGGCGCACCAGGTCGGGGAGGGGCGCGCCCTCGAAGGCGTGGATAGTGCTGGCGACGAGACTCATTGGGGCGGCCCTCCGTGGCTCCGGGAAAGAAGCCTTCAGGAGCGATACGGATGCAGCCCGACCGTGGATGCGGCGTTTGCATCCGGCGAACGGCGCTTTGCGTAACTTCCCCAGCTTCGCCCCAGGAGACGCCGTGACCCTCGAAACCACTCATAAGCCGCTCCGCCTCGCCGTCGTCGGCGGCGGGATCGCCGGTCTCTCCGCCGCCTGGATGCTGGGGACCAAGCACGCCGTCACTCTGTTCGAGGCCGACAGCCGGCTGGGCGGCCACGCCAATACGGTGGAGGCGCGCGACGCCGAGGGCGTGACCCCGGTGGACACCGGCTTCATCGTCTTCAACCCGCCCAACTATCCCAACTTCACCGCCCTGCTGGCCTATCTGGGCGTGGCGAGCCAGCCCGCCGATATGGCGCTGAGCGTCTCCCTCGACGACGGGGCCTTCGAATATTCCAGCGGCGCGATCTTCGCGCAGAAGCGCAACCTGTTCAGCGCCCGGTTCTGGGGCATGCTGCGGGACGTCAACCGCTTCTACCGCCACGGCCCAAAGGACCTAGCGGGCCTGGAGGCGCCGCTAACCTCGCTGGACGACTACCTGTCACAGAAGGGCTACTGCCAGGCCTTCCGCGACGACCACCTGATCCCTCAGGCCGCCGCGATCTGGTCGACGCCGCTGGCCGCCATCCGCGACTATCCGGCTGCCGCCCTGATCCGCTTCTTCCAGAACCACGGCATGATGACGATCTTCGGCCGCGGCGCCTGGCGCACCGTCACCGGCGGCAGCCGCGCCTATGTCTCCAAGCTGTCGGCCGCTTTCCGGGGCGAGGTCCGCTCAGGCGCCCGCATCGTCTCCATCCGCCGCGACGCGCTGGGGGTCGAACTGCGCGACGCCAGCGGCCATGCCGAGCGCTTCGACCAGGTGGTGATCGCCACCCACGGCGACCACGCCCTGCGCCTGCTGGACGACGCCACGCCGGAGGAACAGCGCCTGCTGGGCGCTTTCAGGTACAGCCGCAACCTGGCGGTCCTGCACACCGACAAGGCCCTGATGCCCAAGCGCCGCAGCGCCTGGACCAGCTGGAACCACATCGGCAAGCGCTCGGCGCCGGGCGAGGGCTGCGTCACCTACTGGATGACCAAGCTGCAAGGCCTCAATACCGCCACCGACTTCTTCGTCACCTTGAACCCCACCAAGGAGATCGCGCCGGAGGCGGTGGTCCATACCGACGTCTACGAACACCCGCTGTTCGACGCCGGCGCCATCGCCGCCCAGCGGGAAATCTGGTCGGTCCAGGGGGTGCGTCGCACCTGGTTCTGCGGCTCTTATCTGGGCCACGGCTTCCATGAGGACGCCCTGCAATCGGGCCTGGCGGTCGCCGAGGAGCTGGGCGGGGTCCGTCGTCCCTGGACCGTCGAGAACGAGTCCGGCCGCATCCACCTCGACGCCGCCGCGCCCCTCGCCGCCGAGCAGGCCGCCTGACCATGACCGCCTCCGGCCTCTATTCCGGAGTGACCACCCACACGCGGGTCCGGCCGCGCGGCCACCGGCTGCGCTACGCCATCTTCATGCTGCTGCTGGACCTGGACGAACTGCCGGCCCTGGACGCCCGGCTGAAGCTGTTCGGCCAGGATCGGTTCCGCCTGACCAGCTTCTCAGAGCGCGACCATCTCGACGGCTCGGCGACGCCGCTGAAGGCCCAGGTCGAGGCTCACCTCGCCGCCGCCGGCATCCCCTCCGGCGGGCCGGTCCGACTGCTTTGCATGCCGCGTATCCTGGGGGGCGTGTTCAATCCGCTCAGCGTCTATTTCTGCCACCGGACCGACGGCGCTCTGTCGGCCATCCTCTACGAGGTCAGCAACACCTTCGGCGAGCGGCACAGCTATCTGATCCCCGCCCAGGGCCAGGGCGTCATCGAACAAGGGGCGGCCAAGGCCTTCTACGTCTCGCCCTTCATGGACATGGACCTGGCCTACGCCTTCCGCATCGCGCCGCCCGGTGAGGATGTCTCAATCACCGTCGATGTGCATGACGCGCAGGGCCGCCTGCTGGCCGCCAATTTCGCCGGCCTGCGCAGCGAACTCACTGACGCGGCGATCTGGAAGGCCTGGCTCAGCCATCCCCTGATGACGCTCGGCGTCATGGCCGCCATCCACTGGGAAGCCCTGAAGATCTGGCGCAAGGGCGAGAAACTGCGGCCTCGCCCGAAGGCGCCCGGCGCACCCGTGACGGTTGTGTCGGCGTCGCAGGTCAGCGCCGCCTAGCGCCCTGCCGGCGGCTCTCGGCCCGCCAAGTTTGACCACCGAAATATCACCGCAATGATCCCCGCCTATTCGACCCTCGCGTCAAAACAGGTCTGGCGCGCCTAGGGCGGGCGCCTCAGAATGTTTCCATACTAGACGATGGAAATTTGAGATGAGTGATTCACACCCCTCCCGGCGGGGTGCGGCATCGGCTGACTCCGAGCCAATCCAAGTCGATGTGAAGACCATGCCCCGCGTATTGCAGCGGATTGTTGGTCTGGCGTTCCACTACCCGTGGCTGGTGTCGCTCGCCATGGCCGCTTCCCTGGGCGCGGCGCTCGCCAGCCTGGCCTTGCCGCGCCTGCTGGGCCGCGCCGTTGACCAGGCCCATGGCCTGCTGATCCAGGGCGCCGCCCACGCCGCCGAGGCCCGCCACGCCCTGCTGGTGACCGCCGCCTTCGTGATCGGCGCCACCCTGGTGCGCGGCGCCATGACCATGTGGTCGGGCTATCTCGGCGAGCTGGTGAGCCAGAAGGTCGGCCACGACCTGCGCCTGCAATTCTTCCAGCAGCTTCAGCGGCTGTCCTTCGGCTTCCACGACCGCATCCATTCCGGCGACCTGGTGACCCGCGGCATGCTCGACCTTGAGGGCGCACGCGTCTTCATCCAGGGCGGCCTCATGCCGATCCTGACGCTGGTCCTGCTGCTGGCCTTCGCCTCCTGGCAGATGCTGGCCACCGACCTGACCCTGGGCCTGATCGGCCTGGCCTTCGTGCCCTTCTCGGCCCTGGCGCTGGGCCGTATGGGCTTCCTGCTGCGGGTCACCTGGCTGCGCTTCCAGGAGCTGATGGCGCAGCTGACCCTGACCATGGAAGAGAACCTCCAGGGCATCCGCGTGGTCCGCGCCTTCGCCGGCAAGGCCTTCGAGATGAGCAAGTTCGACCGCGCCTCGGTCGACGCCCTGGCCTATTCCTACAATCGCATCACCCTGCGCTTCCGCGCCGTCGCCGTGATGCAGGTGACCTTCAACGCCTCCATGGCCGGAGTGCTCTGGTACGGCGGCCACAAGGTGGCGGCCGGCACGATGAGCGTGGGCACGCTGACGGCCTACCTCGCCTACATGACCCTGCTGCAGGGCCCGATCCGCCAGATCGCCATGATCTTCAACGCCGCCGCTCGCGCCACCTCGTCCGGCGCGCGGGTGTTCGAGGTGCTGGACCTGCAGCCGGAGATCGCCGACGCCCCGGATGCCAAGCCGCTGACCCCGCCTAAGGGGGTGCTGCGCTTCGAGAGCGTCGACTTCGGCTATGTCCCCGGCAAGCAGATCCTCACCGGCGTCGACTTCGAGGTCGGCCCCGGCCAGACCCTGGGCATCGTCGGCCCGCCGGGCTCCGGCAAGTCCACCATCGCCAACCTGATCCCGCGCTTCTACGACGTCACCGGCGGGGCCATCACCATCGACGGCGTCGACATCCGTGACGTGACCCTGCCCAGCTTGCGCGAGTATGTCGGCCTGGTGCAGCAGGAGGCCTTCCTGTTCGATAGCTCCATCGGCCACAACGTGGCCTATGCCGATCCCTGGGCCGAGGAGGAGCGCATCGTCGGCGCCGCCAAGACCGCCCAGATCCACGAGCATATCGTCGGCCTGCCCGCTGACTACGAGACCCGGGTCGGCGAGCGCGGCGTGGCGCTCTCCGGCGGCCAGCGCCAGCGGATGAGCATCGCCCGCGGCGTCGTCCCCGGCCCCGGCGTGATGATCTTCGACGACTCGACCGCCGCCATCGACGCGGTGACCGAGCGGCGGGTGCGCGACGCGCTCTCGGAAGCCACTCGGACCAAGGCCACCATCATCATCGCACACCGGCTGTCGTCCCTGATGCACGCCGACCAGATCATCGTCCTCGACGACGGGGTGGTGGTGGAGCGGGGCAATCACGCGCAACTGCTGAAGGCCGGCGGCGTCTATGCCGACCTCTATGAACTGCAGTCGCGGTCAGACGCCTCGGCGACCCTGGAAGACGTGACCTTGGAAGGGGCGCACGCGTGACCGACACCACCGCCAACGCCGCGCCCAAACGCAGCGCGCCCCGCGCGTCCCTCGGCTCCTCCGAGGGCGACGACATCTTCGGGACCTTCGACGTCAATGTGGCTCGCCGGTTCCTGGGCTTCCTGGGTCCCCATAAGCGCTCCCTGATCATCGCCCAGGTGGCGGTGCTGATCTCGGCGGCCACCCAGGTGGCGGTGCCGGCCATGGTGGGCGCGGCGGTCAACGCCGCAGTGGCCAAGGACGGTCCGCTGCTCGACCGAACCCTGATCATCTTCGCCGCCGTCGCCGCGGCCTACGCCACCTTCTTCTTCATCGGCGAGTGGCTCTCCTCGCGCCTGGCCCAGCGGGTGATCTTCGACATCCGCCGCAAGATGTTCTCCCATTTCCAGGACGTGTCGCTGTCCTTCATGGACAAGACCCACGTGGGCCGGATCATGGCTCGGCTGCAGGGGGACGTGAACGCCCTGCAGGAGTTCCTGGAGAACATGAACGGGGCGATCGGCGACTTCGTCATGCTGCTGGGCATCACTGTGGTGCTGCTGACCACCGACCTGAAGCTCGGCCTGTTGACCCTCACCGTCCTGCCGGCCCTGATCGCCATCCGCGCGGTCTGGCTGCCCTTCTCCAAGAAGAGCTTCCGGGTCGCCCGCGACGCGTCGTCCAACGCCAACTCGGCGCTGGCGGAGAACATCAACGGCATCCGCACTGTGCAGGAGAGCCGCCGCGAGGCGCTGAACTTCGAGCTCTACAAGGAGAAGGCCCAGGAGAATTTCACCGCCCAGGTGGGCGCTTCCTGGATGACCCAGATCATGGTCCCGACCGTGGACGTGCTGACCGGCTTCGCCATGGCCATCGTCATCATCGTCGGCGGCAACGCGGTGTTGGGCGGCGCCCTCAACGTCGGCGTGATGGTGACCTTCATCCTCTACGTGCAGCGGTTCTTCGAGCCGGTTCGCATGCTGTCGATGCAGTACACCATCATGCAGAGAGCGATGGCCGCCGGGCACCGGATCTTCGAGGTGATCGACGTGCCGGTCAGCATCGCCAACAAGCCCGACGCCATCGAGTTGAAGGACGTCCCGGCCACCGTCGAATTCCGCAACGTGACCTTCGGCTACGATCCCAAGCGCCCCATCCTTCACGACATCAGCCTGATGGTGCGGCCCAAGGAGGTTGTGGCGCTGGTAGGTCCGACGGGCTCGGGCAAGACCAGCATCATCGCTCTGGCCCACCGCTTCTATGAGGTGGATCAGGGCCAGGTGCTGGTGGGCGGCCACGACGTGCGCGACGTGACCCTGGATTCGCTGGGCGCCAATATCGGCATGGTGCTGCAGGAGCCCTTCCTGTTCACCGGCACCATCGAGCAGAACATCCGCTACAACACGCTCACCGCCACCAAGGACGACGTGATCGCGGCGGCCAAGTCGGTCAGCGCCCACGACTTCATCATGCGGCTGCCGGACGGCTACGACACCCAGCTGGGCCAGCGGGGCCGCAACATCTCCATGGGCCAGCGCCAGCTGATCAGCTTGGCCCGCGCCCTGGTGGCCAACCCACAGATCCTGATCCTCGACGAGGCCACGGCCAATATCGACTCCTTCACGGAACAGGCGATCCAGAAGGCGCTGAAGGTGCTGTTCGCCGGCCGCACCTGCATGGTCATCGCCCACCGCCTGGCCAC
>JAYVDG010000335.1:0-5439 GCA_043749525.1 Phenylobacterium sp. | reverse complement strand
AGCGGTCGGTCAGAAGTTGCGCGAGATCGGCCAGTTCCGGCCAGGCGGCGAGCGCCCGGCGGGCCTCGTTGGAACTGAGGGGATGGGCCTCAAGACTGAAGATGTGCAGGTGGGCGCCGGTCTTGGCCGTCGTGCGCCACAGGTCCAGCAGGGCCAGGATGTTAAGTCCGGTGCCGAAGCCCAGTTCTCCCACGACGAACCGATCGCGCCCAGGCCAGGCCTGGGGCAGGCCGCAGCCCGCCAGGAAGACGGCGCGCGACTCGGCCAGGCCATCCTCCGTGGAGAAATAGACATCTCCGTAGAGCCGGGAGCGCGGCTGGCCGTCATCGGACCAGACAAGCGGTGAAGGCGAGGTGGGATCGCTCATGAGACCAGGCAACGAAAAGGGCCGCCCCCGGATGGGGACGGCCCTTCGTAAACGCAGATGCGTCGAGAAGCTTAGTGCTTCGCGGCTTCGGCGGCGGCGGCGGCCGGGGCAGCGGCGGCGGCGGCGGCCGGAGCAGCAGCGGCGGCAGCGGCGTCGGCGGTGGCCGGGGCAGCGGCGGCGTCAGCGGCGGCGCCGGCGGCGGTGGCGGCGGCGTCGGTCGCGGTGGCGGCGGCGTCAGCAGCGGTGGCGGCCGATTCGGCGGCGGCGGGGGCTTCAGCGGCCTTTTCGGCGGGCTTGGAGCAGGCGGCGGCCGACAGGGCGGCGACGGCGACGGAGGCGACGAGCAGCTTACGAATGATGGAGGTCATGTCCCAGATCCTTGGATTAGTTGTTGAAAGCACCCAACGAGGCGCCCCCCGACGGGAAGGCCCCAACAGGGGGGAATATGCCTGGGTTCTCGGTGAGGGCAAGGCTAAGCTTCACCAAAACTTGATCAGGCGAAAACAAAAGAGCCGCCCCGAGGGACGGCCCTTCGTAGAACGCGGTGCGCTCGAGAAGTCTTACTTCTTCTCGGGAGCGGCCGGCGCCATGGCGGCAGCGGCGGCCGGGGCAGCGGCGGCCGGAGCGGCAGCAGCGGCAGCAGCCGGAGCAGCGGCGGCGGCGTCGGTCGAAGCGGCGGCGGCGGCGTCCGTGGCGGTGGCGGCGGCGTCGGTCGCGGTGGCGGCGGCGTCGGTCGCTTCAGCAGCGGCGGCGTCGGCCTTTTCGGCGGGCTTGCCGCAGGCGGCGACGGAGAGGGCGGCGACGGCAGCGCCGGCGACGAGGAGCTTGCGAAGGAGTTCGGAGGTCATGCTGGTCCCCTAGGAAACGGAGTGAAGACGCGCCCGACTCGCCCCCGGATGGAAACGTCGCAAGCGCGAGAGACGAATATGCCGTGGTTCGCGGCGAGGGCAAGGCTTTAATTCACGCTCTCGTGATCACTTTTCACCTCCGAGCCCACAAGCCCTTGAAATTCCGCGATTTGGCGATCACGGCTCGCGTGACGGCTTCGGTGTAGCAGGCCCCGTTTCAGCCGCTATATGGAGCGGTCGGAGGAGAACACCCATGAATGTAGCGGTCGCGCGCGAGCCTCGCGCAGTGCGGATCAACCTGCCCAGCCGGGGCGGAGAGATGTCGGCGCTGGAGTTCGGGCCCGCCGAGCGGCGGGTGGATATCGTCTTCACCCACGCCAACGGCTTCAACGCGCGCACCTACGCCAGCATCCTGTCGCCCCTGGCGGCGGACTTCCACATCCTGGCCATCGACCAGCGCGGTCACGGCCGCTCGGGCCTGAAGCCGGACATCGAGGGCCGCACCTCCTGGTACGGCCTGCGCGATGATCTGCTGGCGCTGCTGGCGGCGCTGGACCTGACGAACGTCGTGCTCGCCGGCCACTCCATGGGCGGCACCGCCAGCATCCTGGCCAGCGCCGAGGCGCCGCAGCGGGTCAAGAGCCTGGTGATGTTCGACCCCGTCGTCCTGTCGCCTGAGGCGATTACCGCCAACAAGGGCGGCGAACCCATCGAATCGCCGCTGGTCCAGGGCGCCCTGCGCCGCCGGGCGGTGTTCCCCAGCCGAGCGGCGGTCATCGAGGCCTATACCGGCCGCGGCGCCTTCAAGAGCTGGGCGCCGGCCATGCTGGCCGACTACGTCGCCGACGGCTTCCGCGACCGCCCCGATGGCGAGGTGGAGCTGACCTGCGCGCCCGAGTGGGAGGCCTCCAACTTCACCTCCCAGGCGCACGACACCTGGGACGCCTTCGCGCGGTCGACGGCGCCGATCACCATCTTCCGCGCCGAGAACGGCTCGACCTTCCGGGTCGAGGGCCACGAGGCGCAACTGACCGCCTCGGGCCGGATCACCCTGCAGACCGTGCCGGGGACAACCCACTTTCTGCCCATGGAGCGGCCCGACGTGGTGGAGACCGCGCTCAGGACCGCGGCGTCAAAGCCCTAGGCCGGGGGTGAGTTGGGCCCGGTAGACCTCCTGAGCCGCCGGGGGGATGTCCACCACCTTGCGGGCATCGAGGTCGAAACTGATCACCACCGCCTCGGCGCTGACCCAGGCCCGGCCGCTGACGGGATCGACCATCCAGTGCATGACCCGCCGGGTGCGGGCGTCGATGCCCGCGAAGCCTGAGCGCAATTCGACGGAATCTCCGGCCTTGGGCCAGTCCAGGTGGAGCACCCGGTACTCCAGCACCGCCCCGCCGATGTTCTTCACGGGCTCGCCGGGCACAGGCTCGGGGCCGGGGCGGGTCTCGCCGAACAGCCGGTTCACCCCGTCCGACACCCGGCCGATGAAGATCTCGCCGCGCATGCGGCCAAACACGTCGCACTCCGCTGGCTGGATCACCCCCATGCCGATGCGGGTCATGTCCAGGGCCAGGGCCTTCGCATAGCCGGCGGTGGGTGTGACGGGCGAAAGGTCGATGCTGCGGGCCGCGGCGAAGGCCGGGACCTCGACCATCAGGGCCTGCGCCGCTTCCCGGATGCGGGCGGGCCAGGGGAAGGGACGCAGGTCGGCGCTGGTGACGTGGGAGACCACCACCTGGAAGCTGGCGGCGGGCTCACCCGACAGGTGGCGGATCACCAGAAGCAGGCGGGCGTCGGTCTCGCCGATCTCCACCACCCCGCCGGTCATGATCAGGCCGGCCCCGGCCCGGGCCTCGCGCAGGAAGCGGATATGCTGTTCCCGAACCACCAGGGTCGACTCGGCCCCGGCGGTGAAGGCGCGCGGCATGCCCAGCTGCGCGGCCAGGCCGGCGACCCCCTCGAAGGACTTGGCCACCCAGAACCGGACGTTCAGGTGCCCCATCTCGTCGCATTCCCAGGTGTTGACCCCGCCGCCCCAGACCTCGATCACGCGTCCATCCCTTGGTTGCCGGCGGCGAACTTATGGGAGGCGTCCTGTAACCAACAGGGGGCGGGCGTCGAATTCCCCACTATGCTCAAGCTCTCGGGGTCGTCCGACGGGTCCTCGCCGACGTGTCGTCCCTGTGCGAAGCTGAAGGCCGCAGGGAAGAACACCATATGCCGCCGACGATGAAGGTGCTGGTCCACCGCCACAGCGTGGTCACCCGGGTGACCCACTGGATCAATGTGGTGGCCCTGACCCTGCTGCTGATGAGCGGCCTGCAGATCTTCAACGCCCACCCGGCCCTCTACTGGGGCAAGAAGGCCACTTTCGCGCAGCCCTGGGTCTCGATGACCTCGGAAGAGCGCGGCGACAGGATGATCGGCCTGACCAAGGTCGGCCCGCTGATCCTGGAGACCACCGGCCTGTTCGGGTTTTCCGGCGGCGAGAAGCGTGGCTTCCCGGCCTGGGCCACGGCGCCCAACTACCGCAGCCTCGCCGACGGGCGTCACTGGCACTTCTTCTTCGCCTGGCTCTTCGTGCTGAACGGCCTGGTCTATCTGTCGGCCAATACGCTCAGCGGCCATATCCGACGCGACCTGGTGCCAACCAAGGACGACCTGGCGCCGCGCAACCTCTGGCACGAGATCGTCACCCACGCCCGGCTGCAGTTCCCGAAAGGCGAGGAGGCGCGGTCCTATAACGCCCTGCAGAAGCTGGCCTATGGCGGGATCGTACTGATCATCCTGCCGCTGATGGTGCTGACGGGCCTGACCATGTCGCCGGGCGTCGACGCGGGCCAGCCCTGGCTGCCGGCGGTGTTCGGCGGGCGGCAGTCGGCGCGCACCCTCCACTTCATCTGCGCGGGCCTGATCACGGCCTTCGTCCTGGTTCACCTCGCCATGGTCCTGCTGTCAGGGGTCTGGAACAACCTGCGGTCCATGATCACCGGCCGTTACGCCATAGACGTCGAAGGAGACGCCCAATGAGCGCCGACACCCGCCGCGGATGGCTGAAGGGCGTGGCCGCCGGGGCCGCGGGCCTCTGGCTCACCGCCTGCAACAAGGTCAATGACAGCCCGCGCGTCCAGGCCACCCTGCAGAGCGCGCAGGGCCTGACCCGCCGCGCCCAACGCCTGCTGATCAGCCGCAAGGCGCTGGCCCCGGAGTTCACCGAGGCCGACATCGCCCGCGACTTCCGCGCCAACGGCTCCATCAGTCCGGGCGACCCGGAATACCGCAAGCTGCTGCTGGCGGGCTTCGCCGACTACCGGCTGGTGGTGGACGGCCTGGTGGACCGGCCGCTATCCCTCAGCCTTGAGCAGATCCGCGCGCTTAAATCCCGCACCCAGATCACCCGCCATGACTGCGTCGAGGGCTGGTCCAGCATCGGCAAGTGGCAGGGCGCGCGCCTGGGCCCGCTGCTGGACATGGCCGGCCTGAAGGAGGGCGCCCGATACATCGTCTTCCACTGCGCCGACAGCCTGGGCGGCGGGGGCCCTGACGGGCTCTATTATGAGAGCATCGACCTGATCGACGCCTACCATCCCCAGACCATCATGGCCTACGAGATGAACGGCGCCGTCCTGCCCGTGGCCCATGGCGCCCCGTTGCGCCTGCGGGTCGAACGCCAGCTCGGCTACAAGCACGCCAAGTATGTCATGCGCATCGAGGCGGTCGCCGACTTCGCCCACCTAGGCTCGGGCAAGGGCGGCTTCTGGGAAGACCGCGGCTACGAGTGGTACGCGGGGATCTGACCTCGCCTTACCAGGGCGTCCTGGCGGTCTGCTCCGCCTCGGCCTTGCACATGGCCGGGTCCGGCTTCGCGCCGGTCTTGCGCAGGGCCTCGAGTTCGGCCCGCACGCCCTCCATGTCGGCGCGGAAGGTCGGATTGCCGCGCCAGGTCGCCAGCACGGCTGCGCCGTTGGTGCGGCCGGCCTCGATGGCGCTGACACTGTGGACGCCGCAAACCACCCTGCTCTCACCGAAGGCGCGGCCGCGCACCAGGATCGGGGTGGCGCGGTCCGGCGCCAGCTCGGCCAGGAACAGGGCCACGGCCCAGCTCCAGGTGGCGTGGCCGGAGGGATAGTCGGGGCTGGCGGCCAGGGCGTCGGTCTTGGGCGCGCAGATATTGCCCTCGTCGGCGATGATGTAGGGCCGCTTGCGCTTGAAGACGTCCTT
>JAYVDG010000334.1:0-5442 GCA_043749525.1 Phenylobacterium sp. | reverse complement strand
AAGGCGTCGTTCACATAGAGATCGCCGTTGGCGGCCAGCGCCTTGGCGAACTCTGGGTCGTTCATCTCCTCGCCGGCGTGGAAGCGGACATTTTCGAGGAGAAGGACACCGCCCTCCTTTAGGGCCGCGATGGCCGAGGCGACGCCGGGACCCACGCAGTCGGCGGCGAAGGCGACGGGCGCCCCCAGCACCTTGGCGAGCGCGGGCGCGATGGGCTCCAGGCTCATCTCCGGGACCACCTTGCCCTTGGGCCGGTCGAAGTGGGCCAGCAGGATCACCTTGGCCCCGCCCTTGCGCAGCTTTTCGATGGTCGGGACGGCGGCGCGCAGGCGGGTGTCGTCCGACACCTCGCCGTCCGCCATCGGGACGTTGAAATCCACCCGAACCAGGGCGCGTCGGCCCTTCAGGTCGGCGTCGTCGAGGGTTTTGAAGCTCATCGGGCCTTCTCAGGAACAATCCGGCTGACGTCGACGACATCGTCGGCGCCCGCCGTGGCATGAGGCATCGGCATGGAGAAATAGACGAAGCTGGCGCTGACCAGGAAGATGCATCCGCCCAGATAGATCAACCGGATCACGCCCGGCTGAAGCTGCGCCACCGCCCAGACCACGCAAAGCCAAAGGACCAGCATGGCGCCGCCCAGGATTTCCGGCATCAGGACGTCACCGTTCTCGACGGCGTTCAGGATCCCCATGGCCGCCGGCGCCGTGAGCAGGGCCAGCAGCCAGGTGACGATCCAGTTGACCTTGGCGAACAAGGGCCTGATCCCCGTCGTCGTCTAGATCAACTTCGCCATGGCGAGCGCGGTGTCGCTCATGCGGGTCGAGAAGCCCCACTCGTTGTCGTACCAGGAGAGCACGCGGCAGAGTCCGCCATCGACGATCTGGGTCTGGGGCAGGGCCACCGTCGACGACGCCGGGGCGTGGTTGAAGTCGATGGAGACCAGCGGATCCTTGGTCACGGCCAGCACGCCCTTGAGCGCGCCGTTCGCGGCGGCTTCGAAGGCGGCGTTGATGGCCTCGACGGTCGTGGTCTTGGTGGGCACGAAGGTCAGGTCCACCACCGAGACGTTGGGGGTCGGCACGCGGATCGAGGAGCCGTCCAGCTTGCCCTTCAGGGCCGGGATCACCAGGCCGAGAGCCTTGGCGGCGCCGGTGGAGGTGGGGATCATCGACATGGCCGCGGCCCGCGCCCGGTACAGGTCGGCGTGCATCGTATCCAGGGTTGGCTGGTCGCCGGTGTAGGAGTGGATCGTGGTCATGTAGCCACGCTCGATGCCGCACAGCTCCTGCAGCACGTGAGCGACCGGGGCCAGGCAGTTGGTGGTGCAGGACGCGTTGGAGACCACCAGGTCGGCGGTGGTCAGGGTGTCGTGGTTCACGCCGAAGACGATGGTCTTGTCGGCGTCGGTGCAGGGGGCCGAGACCAGGACGCGCTTGGCGCCGGCGGTCAGGTGGGCGGCGGCCTTTTCCTTGGTGGTGAAGATGCCGGTACACTCGAACGCGATGTCGACGTTTAGGGCGGCGTGCGGCAGGTCCTTGGGATCACGGATCGCCGTGACCTTGATCTTGCCCAGGCCGACGTCGATCCAGTCCTCGCCGGTGGTCACCACGCCCGGGAAGCGGCCGTGCACGCTGTCGTAGCGCAGCAGGTGGGCGTTGGTCTCGACAGGACCCAGGTCATTGATCGCCACGACCTCGATATCCGTGCGGCCATGTTCGACGATCGAGCGCAGGATGTTCCTGCCGATGCGGCCGAACCCATTGATGGCGACGCGGACGGTCATGGAGATCTCCTCAAGTGCTGAGCTTATACTTGGATTTGGGGGCGGTTTTTCGGGCTGGAGGGGCGCAAGTCAACCCCTGGACCGATCAAGTCTTGCCGCAAAGTGTGTCGACCTGCTGATTCCGCGACGTCATCGCCCGGTCCTCAGCCGAAAGCTCGGCAATACGGCCTAATAATATGACTTTATAGCCGGAAACCTCAGCCGAGGACGACGGAGACCCGATCGGCGGCGAGCTTGGCGTTGGTCCGCGCCAGGTCGGTGTCGGCGGCCCGCGCCAGGGCCACCCCCATCCGGCGGCGCTCGAAGGCCTCGGGCTTGCCGAACAGCCGCAGATCCGCGCCGGGGACTTCCAAGGCGTGGGCGACGCCCTCGAAGGCCACCCCCTTGGCCTCGACCCCGCCATAGATCACCGCGCTGGCCCCCGGCTCACGCAGGGTGACGTCGATGGGCAGGCCGAGGATGGCGCGGGCATGCAAGGCGAACTCGCTCTGCACCTGGGTGGCCAGGGTCACCAGCCCGGTGTCGTGGGGCCGGGGGCTGACCTCGGAGAACCACACCTCGTCGCCCCTGACGAACAGCTCGACCCCGAAGAGGCCCAGGCCACCGAGTGACCCGGTCACCGTGGCGGCGATGTCGCGGGCGCGCTCGAGGGCGGCGACGCTCATGGCCTGAGGCTGCCAGCTCTCCACATAGTCGCCCTTCACCTGCCGGTGGCCGATGGGGTCGCAGAAGGCGGTCTCGATGGTTCCCTCGGGCCCGCGATAGCGGACGGTGAGCTGGGTGATCTCGAAGTCGAAGTCCACTCGGCCTTCGACGATCACCCGCGGCTGCTCCACCCGGCCGCCCTCCAGGGCGTATTTCCAGGCGGCCGCGATCTGGTCGGCGCTTTCGACGAAGGACTGGCCCTTGCCCGAGGAGCTCATCACCGGCTTCACGAAACAGGGGAAACCCGTGACGCCCTCGGCGGCCGAAGCCAGCTCAGGTTCCGTCGAGGCGAAGGCGTAGGCGCTGGTGGGCAGGCCAAGCTCCTCGGCGGCCAGCCGGCGGATGCCCTCGCGGTTCATGGTCAGCTGGGCGGCGCGCGCGGTCGGGATGACCGTCGCCAATCCTTCAGCCTCGATGCGCACCAGCTCGTCGGTGGCGATGGCCTCGATCTCCGGCACGATCAGGTGCGGGCGTTCCAGCTCGACCACGGCGCGCAGGGCCGCCGCATCGGTCATGGCGATCACGTGGGACCGGTGCGCCACCTGCATGGCCGGCGCATCGGCGTAGCGGTCCACCCCGATCACCTCGCAGCCCAGCCGCTGCAGCTCGATCGCCACCTCCTTGCCCAGCTCGCCGCAGCCGAGCAGCATCACCTTGACGGCGGAGGGCGAAAGCGGCGTGCCGAGGCGCATGGGAGGGGCTCCTGTTGAACGGACGAAACTAAACCACGAACCTCACGAACGACACGAACAAGCGCCACTCCCATCGTTGTCATCCCGGAAAGCCAGCAGGGCTTGTCCCGGACCCAGACGCGCAGGGCGTGCCGGATGGATCGGTGAGTATGGGTCCCGGTCTTCCGCTGGCGCGGAAACCGGGATGACACTGTTTAGAGCTTCGACTTCGCCGCCGCCGCCACGGCCTCGGCGGTGATGCCGAATTCCTTGTAGAGGCGGTCGGCGGGCGCGCTGGCGCCGAAGCCCTGCATGCCCACGAACACCCCGTCCTCGCCGATGAAACGCTCCCAGCCGAAGCCGGCGGCGGCCTCGACGGCGACGCGGACGGTGGTCTTGGCCAACACGCTCTCGCGATAGGCGGCCGGCTGAGCGGCGAACAGCTCCCAGCAGGGGGTGGAGACGACCCGGGTGGCGATCCCCTCAGCTTGAAGGAGCTCACGCGCGGCCATGGCCACGCCGACCTCGGTGCCCGACGAGAAGATGGTCACCTTGGCCGCACCGTCGGCGGCCGCCAGCTCATAGGCGCCCTTCGCCGACAGGTTCTCCGCCGAGGCCACGGTGCGCGCGGCCGGCGTCTTCTGCCGTGACAGGGCCATCAGCGACGGGCCGTCCTTGCGGGCGACGGCGAGCTTCCAGCACTCGGCCGTCTCCACCAGGTCGGCGGGGCGGAAGACGTTCAGGCCCGGCATGGCGCGCAGGGCGGCCAGGTGCTCGATCGGCTGGTGGGTGGGGCCATCCTCGCCGACGCCAATGCTGTCGTGGGTCATCACGTGGATCACCCGGGCGCCCAGGATCGCGCCCAGGCGGATCGCCGGGCGGCTGTAGTCTGAGAACACCATGAAGGTGCCAGCATAGGGGATGACCCCGCCGTGCAGGGCCATGCCGTTCATCGCCGCGGCCATGCCGAACTCGCGGATGCCGAAATTGATGTAGCGGCCTTCATAGGCCGGGGCGTCGAAGGCGAGCGTGCCCTTCACCAGGGTGTTGTTGGAGCCGGTGAGGTCGGCCGAGCCGCCCACCATCTCCGGAATGTTGGGGAAGAGGGCGGTCAGCGCCGCGCCGGAGTGCTGGCGGGTGGCCGCGCCGGGCTTGGTCTCAATGGCTTCGGCGATCAGGGCGTCGATCTTCTCGAAGGCGTCGGCGGGCAGATCGCCCTTCACCGCGCGGGTGAAGTCGTCGCGGTAGTTGGAGGCCGCGAGCGTCTGCTCCCACTTGCGGCGCTGCTTGCCGCCGCGGCGGCCGGCGGCGCGCCAGGGCTTGTAGACATCCTCGGGCACCACGAAGGGCTCGTGGGCCCATCCCAGCTTCTCGCGGGTGGCGGCCACCTCGGCCTTGCCCAGGGCGTTGCCGTGGGTGGCGTGGCTGCCTTCAAGGGTGCCGGCGCCCTTGCCGATCTTGGTGGCGCAGGCGATCAGGCTGGGCTTGTCCTGCTTGATCGCCCAGGCCATGGCCCGGCGGATCTGGCCCAGGTCGTGGCCGTCGATGGACTTCACCGCCCAGCCGGCGGCCTTGAAGCGCGCTACCTGGTCGGTGGCGTCCGACAGCGAGACGTCGCCATCGATGGTGATGGAATTGTTGTCCCACAGCACCGTCAGCTTCGACAGCTTCAGGCGGCCGGCGATGCCGATGGCCTCATGGCTGACGCCTTCCATCAGGTCGCCGTCGCCACACTCGACCCAGGTGCGGTGATCCACCAGGTCCTCGCCGAAGCGGGCGGCCATGCGGCGCTCGGCGATGGCCATGCCCACGGCGGTGGCCAGGCCCTGACCCAGGGGGCCGGTGGTGGTCTCGACGCCGGGCGTGTGGCCCACTTCCGGGTGACCGGGGGTCTTGGAGCCCCACTGGCGCAGGGTGCGCAACTCGTCCATGCTGACCGCCTTGAACCCCGACAGGTGCAGCAGGCTGTAGAGCAGCATCGATCCGTGCCCGCCCGACAGCACGAAACGGTCGCGGTCGACCCAGTCGGGCTTGGTGGCGTCGTACTTGAGGAACTTGGTCCAGAGCACGGTGGCCACGTCGGCCATGCCCATGGGCATGCCGGGGTGACCGTTAGAGGCCTGTTCGACGGCGTCCATGGAAAGGACGCGGATCGCGTCGGCCATGGTCTGGAGCGGTGCTGGCATGAGGCTTCCGGTGAGTCTGAACGGGAATTGCGGGCGGGGTCGCACGCACGCAAGATCGGGTCAAGGAACGTGACGGGTTCCGGCGTGAGCCTAC
>JAYVDG010000333.1:0-13969 GCA_043749525.1 Phenylobacterium sp. | reverse complement strand
GTGACGGGGGTCTTGGGGTTCATGGAGCTCATCTAGTCATTGTGGGCGCAGGATGAAACAGGCGACGTCGCTTGACCTCGATCAAGTGTTATAGAATAACACTTAGGCCTCCGCCGACCGCCGCTCTCTTTATATAGGTGACCGTGACCGCTGCCGAACCCCAAGCCCAGCAGCCGATGGACGCCTTCCGGGGCGACCGGGTCTATCTGGGCGCCGATCACGCCCGCAACGAGCGGCGGACCTGGATCGTGGCGGCCATCTGCCTGGCCACCCTGGCGGCGCAGATCACCGGCGGCCTGCTGTTTCACTCCATGGCCCTGGTGGCGAACGGCCTGCACATGGCCGCCCACGTCGCCGCCCTGCTGGTGGCGGCCGGCGCCTATGCGGTCGCCCGAACCTATTCCGCCGATCCGCGCTTTTCCTTCGGGACCGGGAAGCTGGGCTACCTGGCCGGCTTCGCCAACGCCGCGGTTCTCGGCGTCACCGCCCTGCTGATCGCCATCGAAAGCGTCGGCCGGCTGCTCGCCCCAGAGGAGGTGTCCTATGACGGCGCCCTGGCCCTGGCCGCTGCGGCCCTGGCCATCAACCTGGTCTGCGTCTGGCTGCTGAAACCCGGCCAGAGCCATGCCCACGACAGCGACGGCGACCTCAACCTTTCGGCCGCCCACCTGCACCTGACCGGCGACGCGGTGATTTCAGCCCTGGCCATCGCTGGCCTCGCCGCCGGCCGCTATCTGGGCTGGAGCTGGACGGACCCCGTGACGGCGCTTGCCGGCGCGGGGCTGCTGGCCCACTTCGCCTGGCGGCTGCTCAGCCGCACGGGCGCGGTGCTGCTGGACGTCAATCCCAGTCCCGAGCTCACCGCGCAGATCCGCGGCCGGCTGGAGGGCGAGGGCGAACGCGTTCTGGACCTGCATCTCTGGCGCCTGGGCCCCGGCCACCACGCCGCCATCGTCGTCATCGCCGCGGCTGATCCGCAGGCGCCCCAGGCCTATCGCGCCCGCCTGGCGGGCCTCGCGGGGCTCAGTCACGTAACTGTGGAAGTCCGCGTCCACCTGACTCCTTGACCAGGGTGGCCGGATCGGCGTTTTCAATGTCTGATGAATCAAGGGCTTGGGCAGCTTAGGGCTTGGGGCCGGTCGGGCGTTGACGGCGCATCCGACCTCGGCGTCAGCCTGCTCGTCTCCAGCCTGCGGGCTCTGACCTGGATCGAGGACCGCACGGCCTCCTGGCCCCAGGCCCGCCGCGACCTTTTCTTCGACACCCGGATGTTCTGGACCGCCCGCTGGCGTCCGGCCTCGGCGCTCGCCGTGCTCGCCGGTCTGACCATCCTGGGCGGCGTCTATGTCGCCACCCAGGCGCCGGCAAAGACCTCGCCGCCGGTGATGATGGCCAATGGCGCACCGAACCCCCGCCCGAGGCTCCCGCCCCGCCCCGCGCCCGGCAAGCCGCCCGAGGCCCTGCAGACGCGCCTCGACGAGCTGGCCAAGAACTACCGTGAGACCGTCGGCATCGCCGTGGCCGACTGCAGCGAGGGCTGGATGGCCCAGGTGGCCGGCGACGATCCCTTCCCGCAGCAGAGCGTCTCCAAGCTCTGGGTGGCGATGACCACCATGGACGCCCTGGACCAGGGTAAGCTCAGCCTCGACCAGGCCGTGGTGCTGGGTCCCCAGGACCGCAGCGTCTTCTTCCAGCCCATCTCCCACAAGATCGGCGCCACCGGCTACGCTACCACCCTGCGCGACCTGGTGCGCCGCGCCCTGATCGAGAGCGACAACGCCGCCAACGACAAGCTGCTGGAACAGGTGGGGGGCATCGACGCCGTGGCCGACATGCTGGCCCGCAAGAACCTGGGCGGCATCCGCATGGGGGCCGACGAGAAGAACCTGCAGGCCAAGATCGCCGGCCTGACCTGGAGCCCGGAGATGGGCGTCGGCGGCGCCTTCAAGGACGCTCGGGCCAAGTTGCCCGATTCCGTCCGCGACGCCGCCATGCAGGCCTATCTGGACAACCCCCTGGACGGCGCGACCCCGGCGGGCTTGGCCACCGCCCTGATGGCGCTGAAGCGCGGCGAGCTGCTGTCGGCGCAATCCACCGACACCTTCCTGGCCACCATGTCGGAGGCCCGCACGGGTCCCCGACGCCTGAAGGGCGGCCTGCCCTCGGGCTGGTCCATCGCCCACAAGACCGGCACCGGCCAGGACTGGCGCGGCGGCTCCATCGGCATCAACGACGTCGCCGTGCTCACCGCCCCCGATGGGCGGTCCTATGCGGTGGTGGTCCTGATGAAGCGCACCACCAAGCCGGTGCCCGCCCGCCTGGCCTTCATGCAACAGGTCTCCAAGGCGGTGGTGAGCAGCTGGGAGAGCGAACGCGACGGGGCTCGCAAGACGCTCGCCAGCCTCCGTCCCGGAGAGTCTTCGGGAGGTCACTGAATCAACAGCGGCTTCCGTTGACTTGGCGGGGGTCGTCTGTATAAGTCCGCGCCTTCGCACGCAGGACCTTCCTGCGGGCGTGATCCTTTTTTGCTAAAGTCTCAAGGCGCGAACGATGTACGCGGTGATCAAAACCGGCGGTAAGCAATACCGGGTTCAGGCGGGCGACCTTCTCGTCGTGGAAAAGCTTGAAGGTGAGCCGGGCGCCAACGTGGCCTTCGGCGACGTCCTGATGCTGGGCGACGGTGAGACCATCACCCTCGGCGCTCCGATCGTGGAAGGCGCCACGGTCAGCGCCACCCTGATCGAGACCCGCAAGGGTCTGAAGGTGAAGATCTTCAAGAAGCGCCGCCGTCAGGGTTATCGCCGTACCCGCGGCCACCGCCAGCAAGAGAGCGTGCTGCGCGTGACCTCCGTGGTCGGCGCCGGCAAGACCGAGAACTGGGACGGCGTGGTGGACATGACCACCAAGGCTGTACTCAACGCCCGGGCTCGTAACCTGAAGTTGGAAGAAGCCGCGACCGCCAAGGCCGCGCTCTCCGCCGAAAAGGCCGCCGCGCCCGCCGCCAAGAAGGCTGCTGCTCCGAAGGCCGCTGCTGCGCCCAAGGCTGAAGCCACCCAGAAGAAGGCTGCTGCGCCGAAGAAGGCCGCCGCCAAGAAGCCCGCCGCCGAATAAGCGTCGGATCAAGACAAGTTTAGGAGACCACAATGGCTCACAAGAAATCAGGCGGTTCATCCCGCAACGGCCGCGACTCGGCCGGTCGTCGTCTCGGCGTGAAGAAGTTCGGTGGCGAAGCTGTCGTCGGCGGCAACATCATCATCCGTCAACGTGGCACCAAGTTCTTCGCCGGCGTGAATGTCGGCATGGGCCGTGACCATACCCTCTTCGCCACCGCCGACGGCGCTGTGCAGTTCGTCACCAAGCGCGACGACCGCACCTATGTGAACGTGGTGGCTGCCGAGACCAACGCCAGCTAGGCGGAACCTCTCTTCTCCGGTTCCGCCCCGACGATCAGTCAGGCGGACCGGACAGAATCCCGAAAAGCGGGAGTCCGGAACGCCGGGCTCCCGCTTTTTCTGTTTCAGGGGTCCCGTCAGAGGACCCGGGAGGTTCAAGATGTGCGCCATCCAGATCGAACCCGTCATCGAGACGCAGCGCCTCCGGCTGCGGCGCCCCCGCATGACCGACGCCCCGCGCGTGGCCAAGCTGCTCAACGACCGCGAGCTGGCCCGCATGACCAAGGCCATTCCCCATCCCTACGGGTTGGAGGACGCCCAGGCCTATCTGGCCCAGGCCGACGACGCCGATCCGCAGGCCATGGCCACCTTCGTCATCGATCACCCCGAGCAGGGGCCGATCGGCGTGATCGGCTTCGACAGCGAGGACGGCCGCACCGAGATGGGCTGCTGGATCGGACGCCCCTTCTGGAACCTCGGCTTCGCCACCGAGGCTGCGGAGGGCGCCCTGGTCTGGGCCCACAGGGACTGGAAGCGGCGCTACGTCCTGGCGCGCCACTTCTCGGACAACCCCGCGTCGGCCTCGGTGCTCTGCAAGACCGGCTTCCTCTACACCGGGGAGGTCCGGCTCTCGCCGTCCGCCGCCCGCGGCGAGGCCGTCCCCTCACGGATGATGGTCTGGCTGGCGTGAGTTTGCGGCGCTCGCGTGGTATGGCGGGCGCCGAACCCACTTGGATACGAAGATTGACCACCGCCGCCACCGCTAAAGCGCCCCTGGACGCCCTGCTCGCAGGGCGCTCCTTGGCGTGGCGGGTCGGGGCTGTCCTGGCAGGAAGCTGGCTGCTGGCCGCGTCCTCCTGGGCGGAGGTCCCGATGTATCCCGTGCCCATGACCCTGCAGACCTACGCCCTGCTGGTCATCGCCGGCCTCGCGGGCCCTCGCCTGGGGCTTGAGATCGTCTTCGTCTGGCTGGCCCAGGCGGCCATCGGCCTGCCGGTCCTGGCCGGCGGGGCCAGCGGGATCGCAGCCCTGGTCGGTCCCACCGGCGGCTACCTGGCGGGCTTCCTGGCCGCCGCCGGCCTGGTGGGCTGGCTGGCCGCGCGGCCGGGCGGCCGGACCTGGCTGGCCCTGACCCTGGGCTTCCTCGCCGCCCACGCCCTCATCCTGCTGCTGGGCTTCGCCTGGCTCGCCGCCGGTCTGGGAGCCAAGGCAGCCTTCGCCGGTGGCGTCGCGCCTTTCCTCGCGGGCGCTCTCTTGAAAACCCTATTGGCCGCCGCGACCGTGAAGCTCGCGGGCGACCGGATCCTGACCCGATGAAATTCCTCGACCAGTGCAAGGTCTATATCCGCTCCGGCAACGGGGGCGGCGGCGCCGTCTCCTTCCGGCGCGAGAAGTACATCGAATACGGCGGCCCGGACGGCGGCGACGGCGGCCGTGGCGGCGACGTCTGGATTGAGGCCCAGGACGGCCTCAACACCCTGATCGACTTCCGCTACAGCCAGCACTTCAAGGCCGACACCGGCACCCACGGGATGGGCCGCAACCGCCACGGCGCGGCGGGCGAGGACATCATCATGAAGGTCCCCGTCGGCACTCAGGTGCTGGAGGAGGACAAGGAAACCCTGATCGTCGATATGGACACCGCCGGCCAGCGGTTCCTGCTGGCCAAGGGCGGCAACGGCGGCTGGGGCAATGACCGCTTCAAGAGCTCGATCAACCAGGCCCCCTACCACGCCAATCCGGGCCAGGAGGGCGAAGAGCGCTGGATCTGGCTGCGGCTGAAGCTGATCGCCGATGTCGGCCTGGCGGGCCTGCCCAACGCCGGCAAGTCCACCTTCCTGGCCGCCGCCAGCGCCGCCAAGCCGAAGATCGCCGACTATCCCTTCACCACCATCCACCCCAATCTCGGCATCGTCGACCTCTCCCCCAGCGAGCGCTTCGTCCTGGCCGACATCCCCGGTCTGATCGAGGGCGCGTCGGACGGGGCCGGCCTCGGCACCCGCTTCCTCGGCCACGTGGAGCGCACCGCCGTGCTGATCCACGTGATCGACGCGACCCAGACCGACGTCGTCGAGGCCTGGAGGACCGTGCGCCACGAGCTGGAGGCCTATGGCGAGGAACTGGGCGACAAGACCGAGATCATCGCGCTCAACAAGATCGACGCCCTGGACGAGAGCACCGTCGAGATGCAGCGCGAAGCGCTGTCGGAAGCCGCCGGCGTGCCGGTCCGCCTGGTCTCCGCCGTCGCCGGGACCGGGGTGAAAGAAATCCTGCGCGAGGCCTACGCCCTGGTGCGCGACCGCAAGGCCGCCGCCGCGGTGGGCAAGGGCGGCGAGGACGAAGTGGGCTGGAAGCCGTGAGCGGGATCGAGCGCGCCCGCCGGGTCGTCGTCAAGGTCGGTTCGGCCCTGCTGGTAGGCCCCGAGGGGACCGCCGACACCCTGTGGCTGGCGGCCTTCGCCGCCGACGTCGCCCGGATGCGGGCCCGGGGCCAGCAGGTGCTGGTGGTCTCCTCCGGCGCCGTGGCGCTCGGCCGCCGCCGCCTGATGCTCGCCAAGCGCTCCCTGAGTCTGCCCGAGAAACAGGCCGCCGCCGCCGCCGGGCAGTCGGCCCTGATGCGCGCCTGGGAAGAGGCCCTTGAGCCCCACGACATCCACGCCGCCCAGGTGCTGCTGACCCGTGACGACACCGAGGTCCGCCACCGCTGGCTCAATGCGCGGGCGACTGTCGAGACCCTGCTGGACCTCGGCGTGGTCCCCGTCGTCAACGAGAACGACACCGTGGTCACCGAGGAGATCCGTTACGGCGACAACGACCGCCTGGCCGCCCGGGTGGCCCAGATGATCGGCGCCGACGTGCTGGTCCTGCTGTCGGACATTGACGGCCTCTATACCTCCGACCCGCGCAATAATCCCGACGCCAAGCACCTGGCCCGCATCACCCACCTGACGCCGGAGATCGAGGCCATGGCCGGGGGCGCCAACGCCAGCGCTGGGGTCGGCACCGGCGGCATGGCCACCAAGATCGCCGCCGCCCGCATGGCCCAGTCGGCCGGCTGCGCCACCGTCATCACGCTTGGCCGCCGCCCCTCGCCGCTGGCCGCCCTGGAGGCCGGCGAACCCGCCACCGTCATCGAGCCCGCGCTCAGCGCCAAGGCCGCCTACAAGGCCTGGATCGCCGGGACCCTGGCGCCCGCCGGGACCCTGGTGATCGATAGCGGCGCCGCCCGCGCGCTATCCACCGGCAAGAGCTTGCTGGCCGCCGGCATCCGCGCCGTCGAGGGCCGGTTCGAAAAGGGCGACGCGGTCATCGTCCGCGACGAGGCCGGCCGCGAGATCGGCCGGGGCCTGGCCCGCTACGACAGCGCCGACGCCGTCACGATCCTGGGTCTGAAGTCCGACGCCATCGAGGGCGCCCTGGGCTACACCTCGGGCCCGGTGATCCACGCCGACGACCTGGCCCTGGGCCACGCGCCGGCGGAAGCGACGGCGATCTAGATGTTCCTTCTCCCCTTGCGGGGTCGAAAGCCCTATCCAATTTAAGATCGTCATCCTCGGGCTTGTCCCGAGGATCCATGATCTCCGTCTCTCCGCAGAGGGCGCGAGCGTCGCCGTCTCGGATGACCTGCGCCACGGAGTCTATGGGTCCTCGGAATAAGCCCGAGGATGACGATAGAGGGAGACGGAAGCGCGACCCCTTTTCCCGCAAGGGGAGAAGGCAAACTAGACCGCTTCGGCCCGCGTGTTCGGTAGGGCTTCGGCGCCGGCCAGGGCCTCGCCGATGGTCTCGTACAGCACCCCCACCTCAATGGGCTTGGCCACATAGGCGGTCATGCCGGCGGCCATGTACTCGGCGATCTGGTGGCTCATGGCGTTGGCCGAGAGCGCGATGATGGGGATCGGGGCCATGCCCTGGGCCAGCTCCACCTGACGGATCGCCAGGGCCGCAGCCACGCCGCCCATTTCCGGCATCTGGATATCCATGAGGATCACGTCGAAATCGGCGGTGGCCCAGGTGGAAACCGCCTGCAGTCCATCCCCCACCACCGTCAGCTCGACGTCCAACGGGGCCAGCAGGGCGGCCAGCACCTTCTGATTGGTGGGATTGTCCTCCGCCGCCAGGATACGCAGCCGCCGGTCCTGCGGCAGGGCGATCTCGCCCAGGCTGGCGTTGGCCGGCGCGCGCGGCGTCTCGCTGATGCGCGGCAAGGGCAGGCTGACCTGGAATTCCGAGCCCTTTCCCGGGCGGCTGGTGACCTCGATGGTCCCGCCCATCAGCTCCACCAGCTCGCGGCTGATGGCCAGGCCCAGGCCCGTGCCGCCGAACTTGCGCTCGTTGCTGTCGTCGACCTGGGTGAACTTGGAGAACAGCTTGGGCAGGGCTTCGGCCGACATGCCGATGCCACTGTCGCGGACGATGAAGTCCAGGCCCTCGGACCGGGTCGTCACCTCCAGGGAGACGGCCCCCGCATCGGTGAACTTCACGGCGTTGGAGAGCAGGTTCGACAGGATCTGGCGGATGCGGTCAGCGTCCCCCAGCCACACCCCGGTGGCGTCCAGATCGACCGTGGCCTCCAGGTACAGCCGCTTGGCGGCGGCGGCGCCCGTGAAGGTGGAGACTGTCCGCGTCGCCAGGGTCTCGATGTCGAACTCGACGGGCGCCAGGTCCAGCTTGCCGGCCTCGATCTTGGAGATGTCCAGGACGTCGTTCAGCACCTGCAGCAGGCCCGCGCCAGAGTCGCGGATGATGTGCAGTCGTTCCCGCTGGTCGGGGGCCAATTCCTCGCGCTCCATCACCTGGACCATCCCGAGCACGCCGTTGAGCGGCGTGCGAATCTCGTGGCTCATATTAGCCAGGAACTGGGACTTCATCTTGTTGGCGCTCTCGGCGGCCTCCTTGGCCACCTGGCTTCGCACCAGCACATCCTCCATCTCGCGCCGCTCCTGGGCGCCGCGGCGGAAGACCCCCAGCGCCTGGGCCAGACGGCCGATCTCGTCCTCGCGGAACTCATAGGGAATCTCACTGTCCAGGTCGCCGGCGGCCACAGCGCCCATGGCCTGGGTGATCCTGGCCATCGGCCGCACCACCCGTCCAACGATGAAGGCCGCTGACAGCAGGCCGAAGGCGCAGGCGATCGCCATCATGGCGATGGCCAGCTGCACCTGGCGCTCGGCGGCCTCCACCTGGCGGCCGGCGTGCTCGGCGGTGAGGTCGAAGGTGACGCCGACGATGTCCATCAGGCTTTGCAGGCTGTCCATCATGGCGCGGTTCAGCGCCACGGCGTCCAGCGGGGTCCCGGTGTCCTGGGCGGTGAGCGCGATGGCCCGGTTGGCGCGGAAGTCCACGAAATAGCTTCGCTCGGCCTTGGCGATGGCGGCCTTCAAGCGCGGCGGACTGAAGGCCAGGTTCGCCTGGGCGGTCATCATCCGGTGCGGCGCGTCCACGGCGCCGGTGAGCTTGGCCAGGGCCTCACGTTCCGCCGCCGTCGGCGGCCTGTCCCGCGCCGTCACCTCCCCCAGCAGCATCGCGTCCAGACCGGCCGCGTCGCGCTCCAGCCAGGCGAGCTGCTTGACGGTCATCATCTGGGCGATGAAGGGGTCGGCCTGGATGGCTTCGTTCGAAAGCTGGCCCGACAGCTCGCCCAGGGTGTCCACCAGGTTGGCGTCGGCTGTGAGCCAGGTCTGGCGCAGGGCGTCGGACCGATCGGGATCGGGCGCCGCCAGGGCCCGGTCGGTCACCTGGCGCATGTGCCGGAAGGTCGATTGCCGGGCGCCAATCTCAGCCACCAGCCGCCGCACGGCCGGGCCGTCCGACACCACCTTCCCCAGCCGCGCCTGCTGCAGGCGGGCCAGGGCCGAGGCGATCGCGGCTTCGGTGCTCACCCGGCTGCCGTTCAGGGCGCGCAGGGCTTCGGCTGTGGGGGCCTTCGGCTTGGTCAGGGCGATGGCGACGGCGCCGCGCTCCAGGCGCAGGCCCTGCATGGCGTGGAACAGGTCGCGAGAGATCTCGGCGGCCAGCAGCACCCGCTGGGCGGTCTGCTGCCGCTGATACGCCTGCAGCGCCAGCATGGCGAAGGTGACCACCAGGGAGACCACCATCACCCCGGCGATGACCTGGAGCAACGCGCCGAGATTGAGGATCTTCTTCATAGCGCTCCCCACCCGAAGTTGCCGAAAACGGGACCGTAGGTGGCAGACTGGTAACGGCGGCTTAATCGGCGAGACATTCTGTCGCGCGTCAGCGGTGAATTGCCGCCTCCGGCAAAGGTGCTTACTAAGGCTCATCTTGAGCATATGGCGGTCGACGTGGACGATGCGGCGGGCAGAGGCAGGGCGGAGGCGGGCGGAGGCCGGCTGACCACGCTCGCCTCCGGCCTGGCTATCCCCTATGGCGGCGACCGCGTGGCCTATGTCCCGCAAGCCCTGGCCGACGCCTTCCGGGCCGGCGACCGGCTGGTGGTGGTGCAGGATAGCGGCGACCTGCTGCACGTGCCGGCCGCCGTCCAGGCCCTGGCCAACACCGCCGTCGGCAAGGCCCACGACGCTTTCCAGAAGATGGGCGCGGTCACTGACGCCGCCATCACCGCCTTCTTCGACGCCTTCGCCGCCAACCTGGCCGATGAGACGATCTGGGCCACCATCACCCAGTCCAACGCCGTCGATGTGGCCAAGGCCCAGGCGCGCGGCCGCTCCACCACCCGGCTGTCAGTCAGCGCCACGATGCGCGCCGACATGATCTTGGGCCTGCAGGCCTGGCGCGACACCCCTGGAGCCCGCGGCCGGGTGCTTGAAACGACCACCCACGAGGGCTGGAGCGTCGACCAGGTCATGGCGCCCCTGGGCGTCGTGGGCTTCGTCTTCGAGGGCCGCCCCAACGTCTTCGCCGACGCCACCGGGGTGCTGCGTACCGGCAACACCGTGGTCTTCCGAATCGGTTCCGACGCCCTGGGCACCGCCCGCGCCATCGTCGAGCACGCCCTCGATCCCGCCCTGGCGTCCGCCGGCCTGCCCAAGGGCGCCGCCGCCCTGGTCGATAGCGCCGAGCACGCCGCCGGCTGGGCCATGTTCTCAGACAAGCGCCTGGCCCTGGCTGTCGCTCGCGGCTCCGGCCCCGCCGTGGCCCAGCTGGGCGCCATCGCACGCCAGGCCGGGACCCCGGTCAGCCTGCACGGCACGGGCGGCGCCTGGATGGTGGCCGACGCGAGCGCCGATGCGGCCCGCTTCGAGGCCGCCGCCTACCACTCCCTGGACCGCAAGGTCTGCAACACCCTGAACGTCTGCTGCATCGTCCGAGAGCGGGCGGCCGACCTGGTCCCGGTTTTCCTGGCCGCCCTGCAGGCCGCGGGCGAACGCCGCAAGGGCGCCAAGCTGCATGTGGTCGAGGGCTCGAAGCGCTACATCCCCGCCGCCTGGCGCCAGGCGCGCGTCACCGTCGCCCGCGCGCAAGGGCCGGTCGAGGAGCCCCTGGTGGAGCGCCTCGCAGAGGCCGATCTCGGCCGCGAGTGGGAATGGGAAGAGACCCCGGAGGTCACCCTGATGGTGGTGGAGGACGCGGGCCAGGCGATCGCCCTCTTCAACCGCTACAGCCCCCGCTTCGCCGCCAGCCTGATCTCGGAAGACGCCGACGCCCACGAGCGCTTCTACGCCGCCATCGACGCCCCCTTCACCGGCGACGGATTCACCCGCTGGGTGGACGGCCAGTACGCCCTGAACCGCCCCGAACTCGGCCTCTCCAACTGGGAGCATGGCCGCCTGTTCGCCCGCGGCGGAGTCCTGGCCGGGGACGGGGTTTTCACCGTCCGCGCCCGGGTCCGCCAGACCGACCTCAACCTCGACCGCAATCCCGATACGGCGAAGCGGTTTTGATCCAGAGCAGAGACCATGTGGTTCGCGGGACCCGCCCGGCGCGTCCCTGAGGCCGGCCGGCCCGCGACCCTGCGCCTGGGCTTCACGCTCACGCGGGGTATGCGGGTTGGGCTCTATGGCGGCTCGTTCAATCCGGTCCACGCCGGCCACGCCCACGTGGCCGAGACCGCCCGCAAGCGGCTGAAGCTGGACCGGGTCATCTGGCTGGTCTCGCCGCAGAACCCGCTGAAGTCGTCGAAGGACACCGCCAGCCTCGCCGAGCGCATGGCCGCCGTGCGCGAGGTGGCGCGCGGTCGGGCGATGATCGTCTCCGACGCCGAGACCGCCATCGGCTCCACCTACACCATCGACACCCTGCGGGTGCTGAAGGCCCGCTTTCCGGGCGTGAAGTTCGTCTGGATCATGGGCGCCGACAGCCTGGCCAGCTTCCACCGCTGGCGCGGATGGACGCAGATCATGGGCGGCGCGCCGGTCGCCGTGGTTTCCCGGCCCTGGATTTCCCTGAAAAGCCGCTTCTCGCCGGCCGCCCGGCGGTTCAGTCACGCCCGCCGTCCGGCCGGCCAGGGGCCCATCCTGGCCGGGACCAAGCCACCCCGCTGGGTGTTCCTCACCGCCCCCCTGAACTTCCTCTCGTCCACCGCCATGCGGGCGCGGATGGGCGGCTCAAGATCGTGATCTCACGCGGACTGCCCCTTTCCCCGCAATCATGATATGAGGCCTTTTAGCGAGGCAAAAAAGGAGCTACCCCGCTGAGCCCTGACCCTGCGCCGAGTGCGCACGAAACCCCGATTTCCGCCGAGGTTTCCTCCGATATCCAGAACCGCATCAGCGCTCTGGAAGACCTGATCCTGGCGCGTCTCGACGACGACAAAGCCCAGGATGTCGTGTTCATCGACCTGAAGGGTAAGAGCGCGGTGGCCGACGGCCTGATCGTCGCCTCTGGCCGTTCGCACCGCCATGTCGGCGCCATGGCCGACCACCTGCTGCGCGCCCTCAAGGACGAAGGCTACGGCAAGGTGCGCGTCGAGGGCATGCCCCACTGCGACTGGGTGCTGATCGACACCGGCGACGTGATCATCCACCTGTTCCGTCCCGAGGTCCGCACCTTCTACAACATCGAAAAGATCTGGTCGGTGGACTCGGCCCACATCGCCTTCACTTGAAGCTGACGATCCTGGCGGTCGGGCGTCTGGCCCGTTCCCCTGAGGTCGAGCTGGTGAAGCTCTATGTGGACCGCGCCACCGCGGCCGGGCGCGCGCTCGGCCTTGGCCCCGTCGAGGTGGTCGAGGTCGAGGCGAAAAAGCCCGGCAAGGCCGCCGAGGCCGATGTGCTGCGCCCGCACCTGACTGACGCCCACGTCATCGCCTGCGACGAGCGGGGGAGCGCGCGCGCCTCCCGCGACTTCGCCGCCGAGATCGCAAGGCTGCGCGACCAGGGGGTGCGGCGGCTGGTGTTCATGATCGGCGGCGCCGATGGTCTCGATCCCGCCCTCGTGGCCAGCGCCAACGGCAAGCTGGCCTTCGGTCCCCAGACATGGCCCCATGCGCTCGCCCGCGCCATGCTGGCCGAACAGGTCTATCGGGCGGTCACCATCCTGGCCGGCGGCCCCTATCACCGTGACTGAGCCCTCTTGCTGACCCTCCGCCCCGCCTTCGTGATCGGCGCCTTCGCCAGCCTGGCGGTGGGCGTCGTGGCCGTCGCCGCCGTCAGCGAGCGGGACAAGCTGCAGAGCCTCAATGTCCGCGAGACGGTGCTCACAGCCGAGCAGGGCCGCAATCTCAACCGCCTGGCCCGGCTGCTCACCGTGCTGGAGCAGTTCCGCCGCGATCCGCCGCCGGCCCTGCTGGTCAGCCCCGACGACGCGGTCTCCGCTGTCCGCGCCGCCATCCTGGTCAAGGCCATCACCCCGGAACTGCAACGCCGCGCCAAGCTCTACGCCGCCGAAGCCAGCGAGATCGCCCGCCAGCGCCGCCTGGCGGCTGTCGCCAGCGAGGCCCTGTTCACCGCCGACAGCCAGCTGGCCGAGGCGCGCATGATGCAGCCCCCGGGCCAGCGGCCAGCCAACCCCCTGCAGGACGACGACGGCGAGGTGACCCCGCCCAAGAGCCTGACGCCCCCCGCCCCGGGCCCGATCACCCGGCGCTTCGGCCAGGCCGTGCCCGGCGGCGGCAAGGCCAACGGCTTGACCATCGCCACCGCCCCTGGGGCGAAAGTGGCGGCGCCCGACGCAGGACTTGTCCAATATGTGGGCCCGGTGAAGGGCTGGGGTGTGATCTTGATCTTAAGATTGGCCGGTGGATACCATCTGGTGTTGGCTGGTCTGGACCGGACAAACGTCGGCGTCGGACAATCGGTCGCGGCGGGTGCGCCTGTCGGATGGATGGCGGATGGGCGACAATCGCCCTCTGAACTCTATCTTGAAGTCCGGGAACGGGGCGCGCCGGTGGACCCGGGGCGTTGGATGAAGGGCGGAAACGGCTTGAGACCGTCCGTCGGCTAAGAGAAGACTTAAGAACCTCTGGGGTTCTAGTGGGGACGTGAAGCGGTTAAGCGGCTCAATTCCGCCGCAAGGGAGCCCTAGGGCCTTGGTTATGCGCAAGTATCTGTTGATCGGTGTTTCGGCCTTCGTCCTCGGGGCGGGCTCCATGGCCTATGTGAGCCAGCAGGCCCTGGCCTCGGCCCAGCCGCGGGCCAAGACCTACAAGATGCTCGA
>JAYVDG010000332.1:0-5461 GCA_043749525.1 Phenylobacterium sp. | reverse complement strand
CCTTCGCCCCCGTCACGGTGATCGAGGAAGAGCCCGGCGGCGTCTGGGTGTCGGGCCTCGCGGGTCCCGTGCGGATCATCACCGTCGGTCAATCCTATGTGGCCGAAGGTCAAAAGGTTCGGGTCGCCACCGCGCGCTAAGCGCCGGCGCCCCTGGAGACAAAGACGATGATCGGACCCTTGATCGACGGCGCGATTAAACGGCGCAAGGTCGTGCTGGGCGTCACCCTGATCGCCAGCATTTTCGGCTTCATGGCCTATAACGCGATGCCGCGGGAATCGAACCCCAACATCACCATCCCCTTCGTGTCCGTGGTGGTCCCCTATCCGGGGGTCAGCCCCGAGGACGCCGAACGGCTGCTGGTCAAGCCAATGGAGACCGAACTCCAGAGCCTCGAAGGCATCAAGCAGATGAACGCCGTCGCCCGCCAGGGCGTGGCGATCGTCAACCTGGAATTCGAGGCCGACTTCAACAAAGACAAGGTCATGGAGGACGTCCGGGCCAAGGTCGACCTGGCTCGCGGCAAGTTCCCCCCGGACGCCGAGGAACCGATCATCGAGGAAGCCAACTTCTCCGGCGACCCCGTCATCGGCATCGTGCTGTCGGGGGCCGCCCCCGAGCGCGAACTGGTGCGCATCTCGCGCGACCTGCAGGACCGCCTGGAGACCGTGCCCGGCGTGCTGGAGGCCAGCCTCAGCGGCGGCCGCGAGGAGTTCCTCGAGGTCACCATCGATCCGGTCCGCATGGAGGCCTACAACGTCACCACCGGCGAACTGGCCCAGGTGATCAGCCGCAACAACCAGTTGGTCCCCGCCGGCGACCTGCGCTCCGGCGCCGGCAAGTTCGCGGTCAAGGTGCCGGGCGTCGTCGAGAAGCCCTCCGACATCCTCTCCCTGCCGATCAAGAAGAACGGCGACCGCCTGATCACCATCGGTGACATCGGTGACGTGCGGCGCACCTTCAAGGAAGCTACCTTCATCAGCCGCTTCAACGGCCAGCCGGCCTATTCCCTGGACGTCGCCAAGCGCTCCGGCGCCAACGTCCTGGAGACCGTCAAGAAGGTCCGCGCCGTCGTCGTCGAGGAACAGAAGCGCTGGCCCGAGACGGTCAAGGTCTCCTACATCTTCGACGAGAGCGACTTCATCGGCCGCACCCTCATCGTGCTGGAAAGCGGCCTGATGTCGGCGACCCTGCTGGTGATGATGATCATCGTCGCCAGTCTCGGAATCCGTCAGGGCCTGATGGTGGGCCTGGCGATCCCGGCCTGCTTCATGCTGGCCTTCCTGATGCTCAACGCCCTGCACATAACCCTCAACCAGATGGTGATGTTCGGGCTGGTGCTGGCGGTCGGGATATTGGTCGACGGCGGCATCGTGGTGGTGGAGTACGCCGACCGGAAGATGGCCGAGGGCATGCCCAAGGGCGAGGCCTTCGCCGCCGCCGGCAAGCGAATGTTCTGGCCGGTGCTGAACGGCACCCTGACCACGCTCTGCGCCTTCCTGCCGTTCATGTTCTGGAACTCGATCCCCGGCAAGTTCATGAGCTACCTGCCGCTGACCCTGTTCTTCGTGCTGGGGGCGTCGATCTTCGTGGCCCTGATCTTCACGCCCGCCCTGGGCTCCATCGTCGCCCGTAAGGCAGCCGTGGACGCCGAGCATCTGGCCGAGATCGAGAAGTCCGAGCGCGGCGACCCGCGTGAGATGAGCGGCTTCATGGGCTGGTACGCCCGCAATATCAGCTTCCTGGGCCAGCACCCCTTCCGGGTGATGTTCACCACCCTGGTGATCATCGTCGGCGTCTTCTACTGGTTCGGCCACACCAAGCACCGCACCGAGTTCTTCCTCGACCAGGATCCGGAATTCGTGAACGTCTACGTCAAGGCGCGGGGCAACATGTCGCCCGAGGCCCAGGACGTGCTGGTGAGCCAAGTCGAACGCAAACTGCAGAACATCAAGGGCGTCAACTCGATCTATGTCCGCACCGGCGCTTCTTCCGGCGGCGGCGGCCGGAACGGCGCGCCCAACGACACCATCGGCCGCATCTCCCTGGACTTCGACGAGTACGAGGACCGCAAGGCGCTTGGCCTGCGCGGCAAGGACATCGCCAACGAGATCCGCAAGCGGGTCTCCGACGTGCCCGGCATGCAGATCGAGGTCCGCGAGCCCCAGGGCGGCCCGCCCACCGGCAAGGACATCCAGGTCGAGCTGCGCGGCAACAATCCCGCCGAGCTCAACAAGGTGGCCAACATGGTCAGGGCAAAGCTCGCCAGCGATCCCCAGCTCATCGAGCTGGAGGACAACCGCACCTCGCCCGGCATCGAGTGGAACCTGACCGTCGACCGCGAGGCCGCCGGCCGCTACGGCGTCGATGTGCTTAGTGTCGGCCAGGCGATCCAGTTCACCACTGGCGGCGTGCTGGTGGGCCGCTTCCGCCCCGACGACGCCGAGGATGAACTGGATATCCGGGTGCGCTTCACGCCGGAGGGCCGCAACGTGGCGGCCTTCGAGACCATGAAGATTCCCACGGCCCAGGGCCCCGTCCCCGCCAGCTACTTCATCAAGCGCGTCCCGGCCCAGCAGGTGACCAGCATCCAGCGCCGCGACAGCCAGCGCCTGGTGCTGATTCAGGCCAACACCATGGAAGGCGTCGCCGCCAACCAGAAGATCGACGACCTGAAGAAGTGGCTTGAGAAGGCGCCCATCGACTCCTCCGTCCGCTGGAAGTTCACCGGCGCCGACGAAGAGGGTCAGAAGGCTGCGATCTTCTTCGCCACCGCGATGTCGGCCTCGCTGTTCATGATGGGCCTCATCCTGCTGTGGCAGTTCAACAGCTTCTACGGCGTGCTGGTGACCCTGTCAGCGGTGGCGCTGTCGACCGTCGGCGTGCTGCTGGGGGTGCAGATCAACCTGCTGCACACCTTCGACTACATCTCGGTGATCATGCTGGGCACCGGCATCGTGGCGCTGGCCGGCGTCGTGGTGGGCCACAACATCGTGCTGGTGGACACCTACTACCAGCTTAGGCGCTCAGGCTACGAAGCAGACGACGCCGCCGTGCGCGCCGCCACCCAGCGGTTCCGCCCGGTGATGCTCACCACGCTGGTGACCGTGGTTGGCCTGCTGCCGCTGATGTTCCAGATCCACCCAAACTTCCACAACGGCCATATCGAGTACAAGGCGCCGGGGTCGGAATGGTGGGTGCAGCTCTCGGGCGCCGTGGTCTGGGGCCTGACCTTCGCCACCCTGCTGACCCTGATCCTGACGCCGGTCCTGCTGGCCGCCCCAAAGATCTTCGCCCGCCGCTTCGGCTGGCTTTGGGAACACGCCCTGGGGCGGGCTCGACCGCCGCGCGACCGCAAGCTGGTCTTCGGCGACGACGACGTGCCGAAGGCGGCGGAGTAGAAATCAGGATCGTCATCCCCGGGCTTGTCCCGGGGATCCATGATCTCCGCCTCCCCGCAGGTCGCGCGGCATCGACTGCGGATTCTTGCCGCACCACGGAGATCATGGGTGGCCGGGACAAGCCCGGCCATGACGATCAAATTCGTGGATCAGCGCTCCAGGTACGCCTTGGTCAGCGCCTGATAGGTCTCCATCGGCGGGAACTCGGCAAAGCCGTGCTCGGCCGGTGTCGTGGCCCACGACAGCTTCTCGCTGGTGTAGGTCTCCAGGAACGGCGGCAGCTCCACGTCGCCGTCCAGCATCGCTGTGCGCACATTCACGAACCAGTCCATCCCCTCGGGCTTCGTGAACATCCAGCTCATGCAATGGGGGCAGAAGTAATGGTGGACCTCGGCGCCGTGCAGGCCGCCGATCACCGGCTCCCCGGCCGTCACCTCGAAGCTCTGGCTGGGGATCGCCGCACTCAGCGAGAACGCGCTCGCCGTCATCTTCTGGCAGCCGGTGCAGTGGCAAGCCATGGTCAGGATCGGCGCTGCGCTCACCTTGAAACGCACCTGTCCGCAGCGGCACCCGCCCTCCCAGGGCAGGCTTGGTTGGCTCATCACACGTTCCTTTTAGGGTTCGAACAAACTGTCGTCAGCAGGTTGGCGCTTGGGCGCCGCCTTACGGGCCCGCACGAACATGACCCCCGGATAACCCTTCAGCGGCGCCATGGCCTCGCCGCGCCAGGCCCAGTCGGCCATCTGCGCCACGCCGCCATGATAGCGGGGTTCACGGCCCGTCCGTTCCGCGAACAGGGCGCGGGGGATATTGACCATCTTCGGCGAGCGCGCGCGCTCATAGAACAGCGGCGTGCCGCAGCGGGCGCAGAAGCTGCGCGCCGTGCCAAGCTCCGGGTCCTCATAACGGCTGATGTGGTCCTCGCCGGCCAGGATGCGGAACCGGCTGCACCAGCTCCCCACATAGGTGGCGTAGGCCGCCCCCTGGGCGTGGCGGCTGGCGGACGAATGATCATGCCAGGCCCAGACCGCCGGCACGTCGATCTCCAGGCTCACCGCCCCGCACACGCACCGTCCCACCGACTGCACGGCGGAGGCTTTCGGCTTTGGCGCGGCGGGTTTGCGCAACTAGTGCTCCCGCGTCTGCCGCCGCCAGAGGGCCGCATATTCCCCGGCCTTCTCAAGCAATTCAGAGTGGGTCCCCCGCTCCACGATCTTCCCCCGCCGCAGCACCACGATCTGGTCAGCGTCGACGATGGTCGACAGCCGGTGGGCCACCACCAGGGTCGTGCGCCCCGCCCGCACCTTGCGCAGGGTCGCCTGGATCGCCTCCTCGGTACGGCCGTCAAGGGCGCTGGTGGCCTCGTCGAGGATCAGCACCCGGGGATTGGCCAGCAGGGCGCGGGCGATCCCCACCCGCTGGCGCTCGCCGCCCGACAGCTTCAGCCCGCGCTCGCCGACCATGGTGGACATGCCGTTGGGCAGGCCGTCGATGAAGCCGCCCAGCTCGGCGTCCTCGGCGGCCTTGCGCACCTCTTCGGGCGTCGCGTCGGGGCGGGCGAAACCGATGTTCGCATAGACCGTGTCGTTGAACAGGGCGACGTCCTGCGGCACCAGGGCCACGGCCCGCCGCAGGGAGGCCTGTTTCACCTGGCGCAGGTCCATCCCGTCGAGGGTCACCCGGCCCGCCTGCGGATCGATCAGCCGCAAGGCCAGCCGCACCGCCGTGGTCTTGCCAGCCCCCGAGGGGCCGACGATGGCGGTGGTGGTGCCGGGCGGCGCCACAAAGCTCACCTCGCGCAGGCCGGTGGAGCGCGCGTCATGCTGGAAGGTGACGGCGTCAAAGACCACCTCCGCGCCATGCACCGCCGAGGGCGGCAGGTCGCCGGCGTCGGGCGCGTCGACGATGTCGGGCTTCAAGGCGGCCAGGCTGACCATCTGTTCCATGTCGATGAAGGCCTGGCGGATTTCGCGGTAGTTGAAGCCCAGCATGTTCAGCGGCTGGTAAATGCCGGTCAGCAGCAGGATGGCGGTGGTCACGTCGCCGATCCGCATCCGGCC
>JAYVDG010000331.1:0-5463 GCA_043749525.1 Phenylobacterium sp. | reverse complement strand
GGGTCTCAGCGCCCGCCGCCTTGGCCGCGATCGCCGCGGCGGCCACCAGGGCGCGGGCCACGCCCTGGCGCCGGGCGGCGGGATCGACGGCCAGGGTCAGGACCTCGGCCTCGCCGGCCAGGGCGCGGCAGAGGATCATGCCCAGCGGGGTTTCGCCTTCCACGATCAGGCCGAAGGCGCCCGGGCCGCTGGCCAGATCAGCGATCTCCTCGGCGCTCCAGCCGGGGGTGAAGGCGCGGCGATGCACCACCGACAGGGCCTTGAGGTCGGCCTCTTCGGCGGCCCGGAGGTTCATGCCGGCCGGTCGCGGCCGCCCGGAAGCTTGGCGTCGGGGGCGCGAAGATAGAGGGGGCGAGGCGGAACGACGGGACGACCGGCGGCGATCTGGGCCACCGCCACCGGATCGGCATGGTCGGCCACGACAACGATAGCGCCCGGCAGCAGGTCGGAAACCAGGGCCGCGCCGGACCCCACCAGGGTCACAGGGCCCGCGCCCGAAAGTTCCGCCAACCGGGCGGCGGCGGTTCCCAGCGGCAGGGCGTCAGGGGCGCTGACCGCCACGCCGTCGGCGAAGGCCTGCAGGTAGACCTGGTCACGCTTGGCGTCGAGGACGGCGAAGACGGTTCCGGTGAGCGGCTGCGCCAGGGCCTCCAGCACGCCAACCCCGATCACGGGAATAGACAGCGCGGCCCCCAGGCCCTTGGCGAAGGCCAGGCCGACCCGCAGGCCGGTGAAGGAGCCGGGGCCGACCGTGACGCCGACGCGGTCAAGTTTGTCGAAGGCGACGCCGGCTTCCGCCATCACCTGCGCCACCAGGGGCGCGAGCCGTTCCTGGTGGCCCCGGGCCATCGGCTCGACGCGGGACGCCAGCACACGCCCGCCGTCGAGGACGGCGGCCGAGCAGGCGCCCAGGCAGGTATCGATGGAGAGCAGGATCAGAGGGTCTGCTCGACCCGGGTGACCTCGGGCACATAGTGCTTGAGCATGTTCTCGACCCCGGCCTTCAGGGTCGCCGAGGAGGACGGGCAGCCCGAGCAGGCGCCGCGCATGTGCAGCCACACGACACCGGTATCGGGCTCGAAGCGGTTGAACAGGATGTCGCCGCCGTCCTGGGCCACGGCCGGACGGATGCGGGTGTCCAGCAGGTCCTTGATCTCGGCCACCACCTGGGCGGTGTCGGCGTCATAGACGGTCTCGTCGTCATGGCCGCCGCTCTCGCCATCGGAGGCCACCGTGAACAGCGGCCGGCCCGAGGCGAAGTGATCCATGATGGCGGCCAGGACCGGCGCCTTCAGGTGCGGCCAGTCGGCGTCTGGATTCTTGCCCACCGTGACGAAGTCCGGGCCGAAGAACACCCGGTCGACGCCCTCGAGGTCGAAGAGATGCGACGCCAGGGGCGAGGCCTCGGCCTCCAGGGGACTTCGGAAGTCCCGTGAACCTTCGGCCAGGACCGTCTGTCCGGGCAGAAACTTCAGGACCTCAGGGTTCGGGGTGAGTTCGGTCTGGATGAACATGGGCCAGATGTGGCGCTAGAACAGGCAATGCGCAAGCTTTGGCGAACCAGCGGGGGCCCACAGGCGTTGAGAGCGCGACCAGCGGCCGCACCGGGGAGCCAAGCTGCGATTGAACGGCGGTGGGAAAGGGTGTATCGCGCCCGCCGCACAACGGCATCGTGCCGACCAAGGGCGCCGCTTTTTCGGTCCCGGAGACTTTGGATGGCTGATCCGGCCAGCGTCGCCACTGAGGCGACGGAGGATTCGCTGCACGCCCCCCACAAGGAGAGCTTCCGCGCCCTGGCGCTGGGGGCCATCGGCGTGGTGTTCGGGGACATCGGCACCAGCCCGCTCTACGCGATGCGCGAGGCGCTGCACCACACCCGCAACACGGTCTCCAACGAGATCGCGGTGCTGGGCGTCGTGTCCCTGGTGACCTGGGCGCTGATCCTCATCGTCACCATCAAGTACGTCGTCTTCCTGATGCGCGCCGACAACAAGGGCGAGGGCGGCACGCTGGCGCTCATGGCGCTAGCGCAACGATCGCTGGGCCGCCGCTCGACGGCGGTGTTCTTCCTGGGCGTGGTGGGGGCGGCGCTGTTCTACGGCGACGGCATCATCACCCCGGCGGTCTCGGTGCTCTCGGCCATCGAGGGCCTGAAGGACGCGCCCGGCGCGGGCCACCGGCTGGCGCCCTTCGTGGTGCCGATCTCGGCGGCCATCCTGGTGGCCCTGTTCATGGTCCAGGCCAAGGGCACGGCGGGCATCGCCAGGTTCTTCGGCCCCATAACCTTCCTGTGGTTCCTGGTGCTGGCAGGGCTCGGCATCTATCACATCATCGACGACCCCTCGATCTTCCGGGCCCTTTTGCCCCACTACGGGATCATCTTCCTGTGGGACAACGGCCTGCTGGGCTTCATCATCCTGGGCAGCGTGTTCCTGGCGGTGACGGGGGCAGAGGCCCTCTATGCCGACATGGGACACTTCGGGAAGAAGCCGATCCAGGCGGCCTGGCTGATCCTGGTGTTGCCGGCCCTGCTGCTGAACTATCTGGGCCAGGGCGCCCTGGTGCTGGCCCATCCCTCAGCGCGGGCCAACCCCTTCTTCGACATGATCCCCACCGCGATCTACTGGCCGGTGCTGCTGCTGGCGACCGCGGCCACGGTCATCGCCAGCCAGGCGGTCATCACCGGGGCCTTCTCCATGACCCAGCAGGCGGTGCAGCTGGGCCTGTTCCCGCGCATCGACATCCGCCGCACCAGCGAGACCCAGGCCGGCCAGATCTTCGTGCCCCAGGTCAACACCATCCTGATGATCGGGGTGCTGGTGCTGCTGTTCACATTCCGCAACTCCTCCAACCTGGCGGCCGCCTACGGCATCGCGGTGACCGGGGCGATGTTCGTCGACACAATGCTATTCTTCGTGATCATCAAGCACATGTGGAAGCGGCCGACTTGGCAGGCCTGGCTCGCGGCGCTGGGCTTCGGCGCCCTGGACGTCACCTTCATCTCCTCGAACCTGCTGAAAATCCCCCAGGGGGCCTGGCTGCCCCTGGTTCTGGGCCTGGCCCTGGTGATCATCATGTGGACCTGGACCCGCGGCGCCCAGATCCTCACCGACAAGACCCGGCGCGATTCCGTGCCGCTGCTGGAACTGTCGGAAATCCTCAAGGCCCGCGCCCCGCACCGGGCGCCCGGCACGGCGATCTTCCTGACCTCCGACCCCGACATGGCGCCCGTGGCCCTGATGCATAATCTCAAGCACAACAAGGTGCTGCACGAGAAGAACATCATCCTCACCGTCCACACCGCCGAGACCCCGCGGGTCAAGGAAGCCAACCGGGTGGAGATCACGCCGATCAACGACGATTTCAAGAAAGTCACGATAAGCTACGGCTTCATGGAGAGCCCCAACCTGCCCAAGGCGCTGGGTCTCTGCCGCAAGCTCGGCCTGAAGTTCGACATCATGGCCACCAGCTTCTTCCTCGGCCGCCGCTCGGTGGTGGCCTCGGCCCAGTCGGGCATGCCGCTGTGGCAGGACAAGCTGTTCATCTTCCTGATGCGCAACGCCGCCAACCCCACCGACTTCTACAAGATCCCGCCCGGCCGCGTGGTCGAGCTAGGGACCCAGGTGACCGTCTGATGCCGTTCTCCCTCCTCGGCGACGCCCTGTGGATCGTCGCCCTGTCGATCATGGCGTCGACCACGCTCGCCGCCTGGAAGCGGATCGACCCGCAGACCACGGTGCCGCTGCAGTTCGCCTTGAACGGCAAGCCCACCGTGCGGCTGAAGCGCAACCTGGCCCTGCTGCTGATCCCCACGGCCGCCTTCGTCCTGGGCATGGTCCTGGTGGTGGCCAACCGCAACGCCGCCGCCGATCCCCAGCAGGCGGTGATCCTGTTCGGGGTGCGGGCCACCGCCGCGGCCCTGGTGGCCATCGGCCACCTGCGCTGGCTGAAGGCCGCCCTGGACCTGTTGCAGAGCGAAGGCGCGCTCAAGCCTTGATACGGCGGGCCTTTGGCCCCTATACGCCCGCGACGTCCATTTCCTGCCGAAAGTCCGCACGCCCATGTCCAAGCCCACGATCAAGAAAGTCGTCCTGGCCTATTCCGGCGGGCTGGACACCTCGATCATCCTGAAGTGGCTGCAAACCGAATACGGGGCGGAGGTCATCACCTTCACCGCCGATCTCGGCCAGGGCGAGGAGCTGGAACCCGCCCGCGCCAAGGCGCTGGCCGCTGGGGTGAAGCCCGAGAACATCTTCATCGAGGACGTGCGCGAGGAGTTCGTGCGTGACTTCGTCTTCCCGATGTTCCGCGCCAACACCGTCTATGAGGGCCAGTACCTGCTGGGCACCTCCATCGCCCGGCCGCTGATCGCCCAGAAGCAGATCGAGATCGCCCGCAAGATGGGGGCCGAAGCCGTCAGCCACGGCTCCACCGGCAAGGGTAACGACCAGGTCCGCTACGAGGTGGCCTACTACGCCCTGGAGCCGGACATCCACGTGATCGCGCCCTGGCGGGAGTGGGACTTCAAGAGCCGCGAGGCCCTGCTGGAGTTCGCCGAGCAGCACCAGATCCAGATCGCTAAGGACAAGCGCGGCGAGGCGCCCTTCAGCGTCGACGCCAACCTGCTGCACTCGTCGTCCGAAGGTAAGGTCCTGGAGGACCCGGCCGTCGAGGCGCCCGAGTTCGTCTATATGCGCACCATCGCCCCGGAGGACGCCCCCGATAAGGCCACGGTCTTCAAGATGGACTTCGAGAAGGGCGACCCCGTCGCCATCGACGGCGTCAAAATGAGCCCGGCCACCCTGCTCACCAAGCTGAACGAGCTGGGCTACGCCAACGGCGTCGGCCGGCTGGACCTGGTGGAGAACCGCTATGTCGGCATGAAGTCGCGCGGCATCTACGAGACGCCGGGCGGCACCATCCTGCTGGCCGCCCACCGGGGCATCGAATCCATCACCCTGGATCGCGGCTCCATGCACCTGAAGGACGAGCTGATGCCCCGCTATGCGGAGCTCATCTACAACGGCTTCTGGTTCACGCCGGAGCGCGAGATGCTGCAGGCCGCCATCGACCACAGCCAGGCCATGGTCAACGGCCAGGTGCGGGTGAAGCTCTACAAGGGCAATGTCACCATCATCGGCCGCTCCAGCCCCTACTCGCTCTACGACCAGGACCTGGTCACCTTCGAGGAGGGTAAGGTCGCCTACGACCACAACGACGCCTCGGGCTTCATCAAGCTGAACGCCCTGCGCCTGCGGGTCGCCGCCAAGCGGGACAAGCGCGTCAAGGGCTGAAGCACCCTCCACCAGACAGCAAAGCGCCCGCCTCCAGGTCCGGAGGCGGGCGTTTCTGTTTCCGGTGTCGGCTAGAGCAGTTTCCGAGCGGCCTGACTCGGTTGGGATTCCCATGAGGTCGCGAGTCTGATTCACCGTGGTGATCGGTGAGGAGGCCGGTTGGCATGGG
>JAYVDG010000330.1:0-5492 GCA_043749525.1 Phenylobacterium sp. | reverse complement strand
CCGGCACGTCCTCGGGGTTCAGTTCGACCCCCAGGTCGCCACGGGCCACCATCACCGCCTCGCAGAGGTCGAGGATTTCATCCAGCGCCTCCAGGGCGGCGGGCTTCTCGATCTTGGCCAGGACCCCGGCGCGGCCCTGCACGATCTGGCGCAGCTCGGCCATGTCCGAGGCCCGCTGCACGAAGGACAGCGCCACCCAATCGACGCCTTCGGAGAGCGCGAAGTTGAGGTCCTCCAGGTCCTTGGCGGTCAGGGCCGGGATCGGGATGGCCAGGCCCGGCAGGTTCAGGCCCTTGTGGTCGGAGAGCGCTTCGCCGGCCACGACGACGGTGTCGGCGAAGTCCGGACCGCACTTGCGCACCCGCAGCCGCACCTTGCCGTCGTCCAGCAGGATGTCGGCGCCGGGTTTCAGAGCCGCGAAGATCTCGGCGTGGGGAACGCAGACGCGGCTCGCATCGCCCTCGATGGGCTGACGGTCGAGGCGGAAGTCCTGCCCCACCTTCAGCCGCACCCGGCCGTCGGCGAATTCGCCGAGCCGCAGCTTGGGTCCCTGCAGATCGGCCAGCACCGCCAGGGGCCGGCCGACCAGGGCCTCGACGGCACGGACATTAGCGATGGTGCGGGCGTGGTCCTTGTGACCGCCGTGGCTGAAATTGACCCGGAACACGTCGGCGCCGGCTTGCGCCAAGGCGCGGATCTGCGCCACCTCGCGGCTGGCGGGACCCAGGGTCGCCACAATGCGGGCGCGTCGAGCGCGGATCATCTGGTCTCCCTGCCAAATCGCGTTGCGTCGAACAGATCGATGCTTATCAAAAGACCCCCCTGCGGTCAGGGCTCAACGAATACGGGCACGTCGTGAACCGAACACATCAGTCGAGGATTCGGACCCTATGACCCAGACGCTCGACCTGTTTCCCATCGGCAACTGCGCGGCCAGTGCTCTTATCGACCGTTCCGGGCGATTCGTCTGGGCCTGCACGCCCCGGGTGGATGGCGACCCGGCCTTCTGCGCCCTGCTGTCGGGGGACAGGGCCGAGGACCAGGGCTTCTGGTCCATCGATGTCGAGGACATGGCCAGCGTCCGCCAGTCCTATGTGCGCAACACCCCGATCCTGATCACCGAGATCACCGACAAGTCCGGCGCCGTTGTGGAGATCACCGACTTCGCGCCGCGCTACCGGCAGTTCGGGCGGGTCTACCGGCCAATGGCCTTCGTGCGTCGGGTGCGCCCGGTCAGCGGCACGCCGCGCATCCGCATCCGCATGCGGCCGATGGTAAACTGGGGCGAGGCGCGCGCGGCTATCACCACCGGCTCCAACCACCTGCGCTATGTCGGCGGCGAGATGACCCTGCGGCTGACCACCGAGGCGCCGGTCTCCCATATCCGCGATGAGCGCCTGTTCCGGCTGGAGGAGCCCTTCTCCATGTTCCTCGGTCCCGACGAGGGCTTCGACTCCGACGTGGCCGCCACCACCGAGCGGATGCTCAGCGAGACGACCCAGTATTGGCGCGGCTGGGTGCGGACCCTCTCGGTGCCGCTGGAGTGGCAGGACGCGGTGATCCGCGCGGCCATCACCCTGAAGCTCTGCGCCCACGAGGAGACCGGGGCCATCGTCGCGGCCCTGACCACCTCGATCCCCGAGCACGAGGGCAGCCAGCGCAACTGGGACTACCGCTACTGCTGGCTGCGGGACGCCTATTATGTGGTCCAGGCCCTGAACCGGCTCGGCGCCGCCGACCTGCTGGAAAACTACCTGGTCTACCTTCGCAACGTCATCGACTCGGCCAAGGGCGGCCACGTCCAGCCGCTGTATGGGGTGGGTCTGGAGCCGTCCCTGGTGGAGCGGTTCGCCGAGCACCTGCCGGGCTATCGCGGCATGGGGCCGGTGCGGGTGGGCAACCAGGCGCACGAGCACCTGCAGCACGACGTCTACGGCCAGATCGTGCTGTCGACCGTCCAGGCCTTCTTCGACCAGCGGCTGTTTCGGCCCGCCACCGTGGAGGATTTCCGCGCCCTGGAGCCGGTCGGGGACCGAGCCTTCGAACTGCACGACCAGCCCGACGCCTCGCTGTGGGAGTTCCGCGGCCGGGAGAACGTCCATACCTATTCGGCGGTGATGTGCTGGGCGGCCTGCGACCGGCTGGGCAATGCGGCCCAGCAGCTTGGCCTGATGGAGCGCGCCAACTTCTGGAACGGGCGCGCCGTCCAGGTGCGCGAGACCATCGAGAAGGGCGCCTTCAACGAGAAGCTCGGCCGCTTCGCCGCCACCTTCGGCGGCGATGAGCTGGACGCCTCCCTGCTGCAGCTGGTGGACGTGCGGTTCGTCAGCCCCGACGACCCGCGCATGGCCGCCACCATCAAGGCGGTGGAGGAGGGCCTGAGGCGCGGCCCTTACATGCTGCGCTACGCGGTCCCCGACGATTTCGGCGAGCCCAAGACCGCCTTCAACATCTGCACCTTCTGGCTGATCGAGGTGATGCACATGTCGGGCCGCAGCCAGGAGGCCCGCGACCTGTTCGAGGAGATGCTGGGCCGGCGGACGGCGGCGGGCCTGTTGTCGGAAGACATCACGCTGGATGGCGCCGAACTGTGGGGCAACTACCCGCAAACCTATTCCCTGGTGGGCCTGATCAACTGCGCCAACATGCTGAGCCGTCCGTGGACCAGCGTGCGTTGAATCCTTTTCCAGCCGAGGGCGTTAGACCTTCGCAGGAGCGTCCCATGACCGACCGCCACTTCTCCGCCCGCGCCGTCACCCAAGGCCAGCAGCGCGCCTTCGACGTGATGGGGCCGGACTTCGAAACCGCCGCCTTCGAATTTGTCGACCGCTGGCACCCCCAGCCCGACGAGGACGGCGATGTCGAGGTGGTGGTCACCGACACCGAAACCGGCGAATGTCACTGTTTCCGCATCGACCTCGGATCCGGCGAAGCCGAGGCCTGCGGCTAGGCTAAGCTGAGCGTCACCAAACAATCGCGTTTCCGTCGCCCCAGCTTCGCGGGCCGGCCCTAGCTCCCTGACCTTTGTCGCGGCGCGCTCCTTGGCGCCGCCAACGCCAGGGGATGGGCATGAGACTTTCGAAACACCGCAACCTGCGGACGGCCTTGCTGTTGGGCTCGGCGCTGTGCGCGCTCGCGGGCGCCGCCCATGCCGAGGACGCGGCCGCCGCTGACGCCGCCGACGGCCAGGGTACGGTCTCCGAACTGGTGGTGACCATGGCGCGGACCACGCGTTCGGCCGTCTCGCTCGAGGGCGAGGAAATCCAGAAGATCCTGCCGGGCGTCAATCCGCTGAAGGCGATCCAGGCCCTGCCGGGCGTGATGTTCCAGACCGCAGATCCCTGGGGCAACAACGAGCAGAACGAGTTCCTCGCGGTCCACGGCTTCACCACCCAGCAACTGGGCTACACGATGGACGGCGTGCCGCTGGGGGACCAGCAGTACGGCAACTACAACGGCCTCTCGCCGTCGCGCGCGCTCACCAGCGAGAACGTCAGCCGGGTGATCCTGTCGTCGGGCGCCGGCGACCTGGGCACCGCGTCGACCAGCAACCTCGGTGGCGCCATTGAGACCTTCTCGCGCGATCCTCAAGGTCAGCGTGGCGGCAACTTCCAGCAGACCCTGGGCAGCTACGAGACCACGCGCACCTTCCTGCGCCTGGAGACCGGGACCTTCGGGGACGGCAACTCGGCCTATGTCTCGGGTCTTCACCAGGACCAGCGGGCCTGGGACTTCAACGGCCACCAGCGCGGCTACCAGTTCAACGGCAAGTTCATGCACGAGGGCGAGCACGGCAAGCTGACGGTGTTCCTGGACTATTCCGACAAGATCGAGCCCAATGAGGACTCCATCGTCCACGTGGCCGGCGAGCTGAGCGCGCCCTATACGCGGCCCTTCCTCTATCCGGACCTGGCCGCCGCCATCGCCTATCTCGGCCCGACGGGGGCGCCGCCCGCCTCGGCCGGCTCCAACTTCAGCAACTATCACAGCGCCGCCCAGCGCACCGACCAGCTCGGCTATGTGAAGTACGACTACAAGCTGGCGGAGAACATCACCTGGTCCACCCAGGGCTATTTCCACCACGATGAGGGCCGCGGCGTCGTCGCCGGACCGATCAACCAGGCCGGCCTGCCCGCCCTGTTCGCCATCTACTATCCGGGTCAGGACCTGAAGACCGTGTTCGGCGGCACCGGCTACGCCGTGCGCACCACCGAGTACCTGATCAATCGCGGCGGCCTGATCTCCAACCTCACCTGGGACCTGGGCGACCACCACATCGAGGCCGGCGGCTGGTACGAGCAGAACAAGTCCTCGACCCAGCGGGCCTGGTATCCCTTCTCGGCCAACTCCAACGATCTGTCGCCCTACGACATCCCCACCAACAAGAACTTCAGCCAGTACGCCAGCCAGATCCACAACCAGGTCTTCCAGTACCACGTGCAGGTCCAGTGGCAGATCCGCCCGGACCTGCTGCTGCAGGCCGGCTTCAAGGGCAGCCTGCAGTACGCCAAGAGCAAGGTGCCGATCCAGCAGCGCAACCTGCCGACCTCCACCAACCCCACCCTGCTGCCCACCGGCGAGATCGACACCAAGGAATACTTCCTGCCGCAGGCCGGCGTGGTGTGGGACGCCACCGAGCACGAGCAGATCTTCGCCAACGCCCAGAAGAACCTGCGCCAGTTCGTAACCTATGGCGCCGGCGGCCTGTCGCCCTGGAGCCTGGGCAGCCAGGCGGCCTTCGAGCTCTTCAAGAAGAGTGTCTCGCCCGAGACCTCCTGGACCTACGAGCTGGGTGTGCGCACAAAGCGCACCCTGGACCTGGGGCCGATCACCGCCGTGGAAGGCCAGCTCAGCGCCTACCACGTCGACTTCTCCAACCGCCTGCTGCAGATCAGCTCGACCCCGATCATCGGGTCACTGGTGGCCGGCGCGGCGATCCTGGCAAATGTCGGCGGGGTGAAGACCGACGGCGTCGACCTGGCGGCCACGGTCCACTTCGGGCCGCACATCTCGTTCTATGATGCGCTTTCGTACAATCGCTCGATCTACCAGGACAACTACGTCACCGGCGCCGCCAGCACGGTGGTGAAGACCGCTGGGAAGTCGGTCCCGGCCAGCCCCGACTGGCTGAACAAGTTCGTGCTGAGCGCCAACTACGGCCAATGGCAGGGCCAGCTGAGCGGCGACTATGTGGGCAAGCGTTACGCCACCTTCACCAACGACCTGTCGGTGAAGTCGACCTTCCTGCTGGGCCTGCAGGGCAGCTACACCTTCGACCTGCCGCAGAATGGGCCGCTGACCGGCGCGCGGGTGAGCGTCAACGTCACCAACCTCGCCAACGAAAAGGGTGTCAGCACCCTGGTCGTGGGCGCGGCGTCCGGCGCCTACAACACCTATCCCATCCCGCCCCGCCAGGTGTTCGTCACCCTGTCGGCCAGCTTCTAGATCTATCCCCCAGCCTATAAAGGGCGGCCTCTCCCCGGAGAGGCCGC